>CACVAY010000084.1:0-3992 GCA_902727985.1 uncultured Thiotrichaceae bacterium
GAACCACCCGTAGTTGAACCACCCGTAGTTGAACCACCTGTATCAGAACCGCTATTTCCACTATTACTGTTATTACCTTGTAGCTGTGACAACATATTCATGATTAGGGAAACAATAGCGTTCAATAGCTGTAGCTGAGAACTTGAATTCACACCGCCAGTACCGAAACCACCAGTAGAACCACCGTTATTGTTAGCACCATATGTGCCACTTGTTTGACCGGTATTACGCTGCTGTAAATGACTTTGGTTAGCAGCATTATTACTACCATTAATATAGTTAGACATCTAACACCTCATTTTGAGTTTATTGAGACTTTCGTTATCAAGGATGCTAAAGAAATAAAAAAATGAATTTGAATCTGTTGGAACCTGTTTCTTCGTTGTTTAGAGCCGTGTGCGACAGCTTTCTACATTCATGATGTTGATCATCCATGATTAAATAAACAATCCTTGTAAATGCTTTCATTTTATTTATGCTTCTTAGCTATCTTCTGAAGATAGATTTTATGCATTCAAGATTACGAACGATGTAGCTTTATTTGCTACGCTACGGAGTATTAGTTTCTGTCGTCGCTTTCTCTAGTCCGAGAAGGATGGGCGTCATAGATAATTCGGTTAACGGTACTTATCAATAGATTCACTTTTCAGCCATAATATTTAAATGCTTGGCAAACCTTTTACAAAGGTCTTTGAAATGCGTGAACAGGGCCGAAAACTATCCTCACTGAGAAAACCTATCGCAAAGAGTTTATGTTGAGGTGAACCTTAAACAGATTATCTATCAAACCTTTACAACACTCGCCCATCAATAGCTGTTACTTGATGGCAGATGAAACGTTACTACCAAAAAACCTTTAGCGCTTCACCCTTCAACCATAGAATCACAATATACGATGAAAATTTTGTTCTACAACCAACTGGACACACGTGCAATTAAGGGTCTAAATAAGTTCATGGATTTCATCCAAAATGATGATTTCCGTTCAGCCGATGTGAAAAAGGTAGCTGACAATTTATATCGTGCGCGCCTAGACCGATCGAACCGACTGCTACTATCAATCTATTGTTACAAATCTGAGAAATACGCTCTGATTCTTGAATATCTACCCAACCACAGCTACGAAAAATCAAAATTTTTAAGACGTGGTGTTGGTATTGACGAACAAAAAATTCCTGCCATCACACATACGGACATTGAGCAAGCTCCCTCCCTCCCTCATATCAATGAAAATTCCCGATTTCACTATTTGGATAAGATTATTAGCTTTGACGCTGAGCAGCTGTCTATCTTTGAGCAAACTCTCCCACTCGTCATCATCGGCTCGGCGGGCAGTGGAAAAACCGCTCTTCTTCTCGAAAAATTAAAATCATTAACAGGCTCCATCCTCTATGTCACTGAGTCTCTGCACTTAAAGGAGCACTCTGAAAAACTGTACTCTGAACACCCCTCGTCTAAAAATCAGATTACTTTTTATTCTTTTCATGAGTTTCTAGAGGGTATTGAGATCCCCCCTCAAACACGCTGCACTAAAGATCATTTTTTACAATGGTTTGAATTACACAAGCCCTCCTCCACCATTAAAGACGCCCATTCTCTTTTTGAGGAGTTTCGCGGTGTATTAACCGCAAATGTCACAAGCAACATTCATCTAAGCTTTGAGGAGTACCAAAAGCTTGGTATCAAACAAACTATTTTCCCCCCTGCGAACCGAGCAAATGTTTTTGACTTATTTGAGAAATATTTGGACTACTTAGAGGAAAACGAGCTTTACGACCCAAATATCATTTGTCATGAGTATCAAGGTTTACCTAAGAAAACATTTGATTACGTGGTGATTGATGAAGTGCAAGATCTAACACTCATTCAAATTAATCTGATTTTGCAAAGCAGCAATCTACCTAATAACTTCATTATTGCGGGCGATGCAAATCAGATCGTCCACCCCAATTTCTTCTCATGGAGCAACCTAAGAGCTCTATTTTTCAGCCATATCTCTATCGCATCATTTAACAATGTTACTCGCATTCTTTCTAATAATTACCGCAATTCAATGGCAGTAACACATTTATCCAATCAATTACTGAAACTCAAACGACAACGTTTTGGCTCTATCGACCGAGAAAGCCATTACTTAATGAACAGCACCTCTGAAGCTAGCGGTAAGATTACATTGCTCCACAACACACAAGAAATCTGCGAGGAGATTAATCACAAAACTCGTCGCTCCGCTGATCATGCCATTCTCGTTTTAGATCCCATTCATAAAGCGACTGCTCAACAGTTTTTTGATACTCCTTTAGTTTTTTCTATACAGGAGTGCAAAGGCTTAGAGTATGAAAACATTATTCTCTTTGATCTTATTTCTGGTGACCTAAATGCCTACACCGCCATTTGTGAAAATATTTCTTCAGACGATCTAGATAAGCCCTTCAATTATTCACGCAATAAAGATAAATCGGATAAATCCTTAGAAATACTAAAGTTCTTCATCAACGCCCTTTATGTAGCTTGCACCAGAGCAGAAAAAAACCTCTACATCATAGAGACACAAACGAACAATACTTTACTAAAAACGATTGCACCGACACTCAACATTTCAACACCTAGCAATATTCAACAGCACACATCTTCGGAAGAGGATTGGCGACAAGAAGCGCAACGCCTCGAAAAAACGGGCAATACTGAACACGCAAAAACTATTCGCGAGTCGGTACTCAATATGTCCACTCCCGATTGGCAAGTATATGCGGGCTCTCATATCGGCACTCTTTACGACAATGCCATTTTACATGGTAATAAAAAAGCCAAACTCGCTCTCTTTGAATACGCTCTTGTGCATGAAGATCATCGCGCCAGAAATGCCCTCATGGCTATTCAGTACAAACCTGCATTTAATCCCTTTAAAGGGCTTGACCAACTGAATAAGAAATACTACCTCGCTTACCAACTCAATAAGCTGGACGCGATTCAAACCCTCATCAATCGTTGGGGGGCAGATTATCGAAGCCCGTTTAATCAAACCCCTCTTATGATTGCGGCCTGGCTAGGAAAACCAGACATTGCCGAGATGCTGTTAGGCGCTGGCGCAAATCCATGGCTGGTTAACAACAAGGGCTTACTTGCCTTTCAAATTGCACTTGAGAAAGCCTGTTTGGATGAAAATTATTCGATCCACTACTTTTCAGACCTTTACTCTCTCCTTCGGGCAAACAAAATTGTGTTGCGTATTGATGCTAACCGCTATCAATTTCAACATAATGAGTTAGAGTTTTTTGTGCTGCATATTATGATCGCCTTGTTTTATCGCTTACTACCAGAACAAATGATCAGTGGTTTTCCAGGCTATTCAGCTACCGCTATTGCAGAAATTGTTAAACATCTCCCCGAAGATGCACTGCCACCGCTTGCGAAAAATAAAACCGCGATCGCTTCCATACTTGAAGACTATTCACATCCATCCAAACTTAATCCTCTCAAGAAGCCACAACTCTTTATTGCTACCTCAAATAACGATTACATGTTTAACCCAGAACTCCGCTTGAAAGTGGAAAACTACTGGTTCCATATTTATGACATTTTATGGTTTGACGATTTAAGTATCGGGAACCCGATGGGTAATGAAGACATCATGCCGCAAGAGGCTTTTGATTCTATGTTTGAAGAAAAGAAGGCAAACCTCAAACACTATTTAGGGGTAAGTTAGAAGCAACTTGCTCTTAAGACCAAGAGCAAGTGTTAGTGTATTACTTCCAGTTAGAGTTATTAGGGTTATGAGTATCGGCACTTGAAGCACCACTTCCTAAACCTAAAACGCTAGGGACTTCAATCGTATTTGATGCTAACGATGTTATATCATTCCCGCCCGTCAGACTCGGAATCGCACTCACTGAAAAGCTCGGCGGTGCTAGCAATGATGCACTATCACTTGCCTGAGGCGCTGGCGTTCCATCACCTGTTAACGATGGAATCGCACTCACTGAAAAGCTCGG
>CACVAY010000084.1:4092-43585 GCA_902727985.1 uncultured Thiotrichaceae bacterium
CCGTCAGACTCGGAATCGCACTCACTGAAAAGCTCGGCGGTGCTAGCAATGATGCACTATCACTTGCCTGAGGCGCTGGCGTTCCATCACCTGTTAACGATGGAATCGCACTCACTGAAAAGCTCGGCGGTGCTAGCAATGATGCACTATCACTTGCCTGAGGCGCTGGCGCTCCATCACCTGTTAACGACGGAATCGCACTCACTGAAAAGCTCGGTGGTGCTAGCAATGATGCACTATCATCTGCTTGAGGCGCTGGCGCTCCATCACCTGTTAACGACGGAATCGCACTCACTGAAAAGCTCGGTGGTGCTAGCAATGATGCACTATCATCTGCTTGAGGCGCTGGCTCTCCATCACCTAATAGCGACGGAATTGGAGCAGGAGAAAGAGGTGGTGGCGCTAATAACGAAGCACTCGTTGATGATGCCCCCGCTGATGGCAAACCTTGTGATGCTGCCGTCAAGTCTGAGGAATCATCCGTGCTAGCTGCTCCCAAAGAGTTAGCTGCATTCGCGGCTGCTGGACTGGTGCCTGCTGACGCATTACTTTCCTGTGAAGAACCTTGTAACTGGTCAACCAATTGTTGAATTATTTGCGTCAGTAAACTTGTCAACGCTAATAAACTGGATGAATCATTTGAGGGTAAAGACGCTTCCCTGGTAGTCGCTGGTTGATTCACTATGATATTCGATGCTTGCGCAGATGGTGCAGAAAGATTGAGATCCATTTCTTATTCCTGATAGCTAACGTTGATAATCAAATAATTAGATCACAGTGATTTTGCTGATTCATGCTAAGCCTCATTATTCAGGACAAGTGGAACAAAATTTTATGCTAACGGTCAACACGGAAAGGTAAAATCAGTCAATAATATTAGTCGTTTCAAATAACACGCATGATCCCTCATTCTAATAAACACACAATACTATTATGTTGACTCCCCCCTTTCTTCAGAAAAAAATACTTTTAAAAACACTTATCTTAAGTTTTACGCTGGCTTTTCCGCCATTGAACCATGCTAGAGATAATGGTGTTTGTAGTGCGCAAGTTTTGGCAGAGAAAACCTCTACAGGATACACCTGGACACTGGCTTCGCGATTGGGAGCGTTGATGGTAGAGGCTCAAAAGCAGTTTGGCGTAAGAGACAAAAATTGGACACTATTAGGCGTGGATTTCACGAAAGATCAGGCACCATCTATTTGGTATCCTTTTTCTGGGGATGATCAAAAAATGATTGGAATTTTGATTACGCAACAAGCCGCGAGCAATGAAAAGGAGGCTATTTTCCAACTCGCACATGAAGTGGTTCATACGCTATCACCAACAGGCCCACATAATTCGTCACTGGTTTTTGAAGAGGGTCTTGCGAGCCATTTTTCTATCCATGCACCCCGCAAATTAGGCATTGACATCAGCCCCGATTACTTTGCTTCGGGTAAATACCGTAGGGCCTATCAAGAGCTTGAGAAACTCTATGCTATCTATCCAGACGCAAGCGAACGTATTAAAAAGCTTCGTCTGGATATCTATTCCTTTTCCGACCTTGATGAAGTTACTTTTAGAAAACAATTTCCGCAACTCTCATCAAGCCATGTTAAAACGCTTTTAACGCGCTTCGATCAATGGAATCCCGCTTCTTAACGCACCTCCAAGAAGCTGACATTGCGATAACCTTGTGGGAGCAATTTTCCTCGGCGCCCACGTTCACCCATGTATGCTTCCAAATCAGCCCCCTGCATGGTTTTGAATTTCTTCCCGACATGTATGACCAGTTGCTGACCAGAATGCACCACAACAATATCTAACAAGGTTTCATCACCCGATTTCAGTTTTGCTGCGGGTATATTAATGATTTTATTACCCTTGCCTTTGCCTAGCTGTGGAAGCTCAGAAAGTGCCACTAAGAGTAAATAACCTTCAGAAGTTACTGCTGCTACATAACTCTTATCAAGCTCTTCGATGAGTTGCGGCTGCATAATTTTTGAACCCTTAGGCACGGTCAGGGTTGCCTTACCTGTTTTGGTTCTGGATTGCATATCTTGGAATTTGCAAATAAAGCCATACCCAAAATCACTGGCCATGAGGAATTTCTCCTCATTCTTACCCATGATCAAGGACCGATATTTTGCATTCGCAGGCGCAGAGAATCGCCCGGAAACGGGCTCACCCTGTCCACGAGCAGAGGGTAAAGTATGTGCCATCAAGCTGTACGTTCTTCCTGTGCTATCGAGCAAGATGATAGGTTGGTTCGAACGCCCTCGTGCCGAAACCTGGAAAGCATCACCTTGTTTGTAATTTAAACTGGAAGGGTCAATTTCATGACCTTTTGCGGCACGAATCCAACCCATTTTAGAGAGCACAACAGTTACTGGCTCTGAAGGTAGAATGGCCGTTTCATCGAGTATTTGAGCTGCATCACGCTGCACAATCGGCGAACGACGATCATCACCGTATTTCTCAGCATCGGCTTTTAATTCGTCTTTGATCAGTTTGGTCAGTTTCTTAGGTGAATTTAACAAAGCCTGCAAGTGATCACGTTCCGCAGCTAAATCTTCCTGCTCTCCACGGATTTTCATTTCTTCAAGACGAGCTAGATGGCGTAATTTTAGCTCAAGAATAGCTTCGGCTTGAATATCACTAAGGCTAAATCGCTTCATCAAAATAGGTTTTGGTTCATCATTGTTGCGGATGATTTCAATCACTTCGTCGATATTCAAGAAAGCAATTAACAGACCTTCAAGAACATGCAAACGACTGAGTACTTTTTCTAAACGCCACTCAAGACGACGCGTTACGGTTTGACGTCTAAACGCCAACCACTCCGTCAAAATCGTTTGTAGATTTTTAACCCTTGGGCGACCATCTGTCCCAATCATATTGAGATTGACACGATACGACCGCTCAAGATCCGTGCTAGCAAATAAATGCGACATTAACTGCTCAACATCAACACGGTTTGAGCGTGGTGTAATCACTAAACGTGTTGGATATTCATGATCTGACTCATCTCTTAGATCTTCAACCATCGGCAGTTTCTTAGCGCGCATTTGCTGGGCAATTTGATCTAAGATCTTGCTACCTGAAACCTGATAGGGCAGTGCAGTAATAATGACGTCACCATCATCACGATCCCACTTCGCACGCATTTTTAAGGAACCTGTCCCCTTTTCATACATTGCTCGTATATCAGCTCGCGGAGTAACAATTTCAGCTTCTGTTGGGTAATCGGGGCCTTGAATATGTTTGCAGATTTCTTCAAGCGTGGTTGAGGGCTTATCTAAAAGCGCAAGACAAGCTTTTACCACCTCGCGCATATTATGAGGAGGAATGTCCGTAGCCATACCAACAGCAATACCCATGCCACCATTTAGAATAATATTAGGCAAACGCGCGGGTAATAAAGTCGGTTCTTGTAAGGTTCCGTCAAAATTAGGCATCCAATCGACTGTACCCTGCCCTAATTCTGCCAGCATCACTTTGGCATAAGGCGTTAAACGTGATTCCGTATAACGCATAGCAGCAAAGGATTTTGGGTCATCTTGTGACCCCCAGTTCCCCTGACCATCCACCAAGGTATAGCGGTAGGAAAACGATTGCGCCATCAAAACCATGGCTTCATAACAGGCCGAATCGCCATGTGGATGGAATTTACCGAGCACGTCTCCAACGGTACGTGCCGATTTTTTGTGTTTTGATGCGGCTGATAAGCCCAATTCCGACATCGCATAAACAATACGGCGCTGTACCGGTTTTAGCCCATCTCCGATATGTGGCAACGCACGATCCAAAATGACATACATTGAGTAATCAAGGTACGCCTTTTCAGCGTATGTTTGTAATGGGAGTTGTTCGACTCCTTCATAATTCATAAGTGTGTCCATCATTATCGGTTATGAGGCGGCATTATATAGGAACATTCTGAGATTTCGCTCAGATTTTCTTGATCGAAGGTTTTCTACACTTGATGCGAAAAACTTAACCACCTATCCAGTTACTGATCAGTTTTATCCCGATCATCCTTTGACGATGCATCAAAAAAGTAGATGATCAGGCTCAAGAACTTGTACACGTTTGGGCCATTCCACAAAGATGTGTAACTCGTCAAAAAGAGGCATGTCCTCATATAATAATCTTACTAGCGGCTAACATCTAATGAACAATAACTTTAATCTTCATGCGAACTCTCAGTTTGTAGCGCCTGAATCGAAAAGGCGTGACCATTCCCATCAACAGAGTCATACACAACGAAGAAATTTTTCAGGTTTTGAAACGCAAAATCAACAATCTGGACAGCATCAATCTTGCCAAAGTGCTTTTCCATCCCAGCTTAATTTGATGCAACACGTATTGAATGCCGTCATTCAACTGATTACCCACTTGATTAGCCAGCTATCGAATTCTCAAACTCAGCAGCCTGAACCACAGCCTGAGCCTCAAGCACATGATTTTCGTACGATGGACGGCTCTGGCAACAATTTAACGAATCACCTTATGGGCTCATCTGGCTCGGCAATGATGTCTATTCTCGAAACCGATGAAAGCCGCACTCTAGGTAGTATTGAAGCAGCAGAACTTGCCAATGTGCGCGACATCAGTAACGCGGTTGCTGCGCAAAATGGTGAAGAAACTCAGAACAAAAAAGGCTTAAGCGATATGTTTTGGTTATGGGGACAGTTCCTTGACCATGACATCACGCTAACCCCTGACAATAAAGAAGATCGTGCCGACATTGATATCCCTGAAGGGGATGCCTTCTATGATCCATTCTCTACAGGCTCGGAGAGTATGCATTTCGAACGCTCACAAACCATTACGGATGATAATGGAAACGTCGTTCATATTAATAAAATCACACCTTATATTGATGGCTCAAACATTTATGGCTCTGATGAAGAAACCATGAATACGCTTCGTAGTTTTGAAGGTGGCAAACTCATTAGCAGTGAAGACAATTTACTACCACAAAATGAAAAAGGCCATTTTCTCGCTGGCGATGTACGTGTTAACGAGAATGCAGGACTAACTTCCATGCATACTTTATGGATGCGTGAGCATAACCGAGTTGCTGATAATTTTTCTCAACAATACCCTGACTGGGATGATGAGCGCATATTCCAGGAGTCACGTCGTGTGGTCATTGGTGAGCTACAAGCTATCACTTATAACGAGTTCCTTCCTAACTTACTGGGCAATGACAATCTTTCTGCTTATGACGGTTATGATAGCGAAGTTTCTCCGCAAATGAGTCATGCTTTTTCGGTTGCTGCATTTCGCCTTGGGCATACCATGATTTCCCCAACCTTGTATCGTTTAGATGAAAATGGAGACGAGATTGCAGAAGGAAATTTATCGCTACGCGATGCTTTCTTCCAACCTGATAATGTGCGTGCAGCAGGTATTGACCCGATTCTGCGCGGTATGGCCTCTCATACTGCTCAAGCTGTTGACCCTTTGGTAATTGATGATTTGAGAAACTTCTTGTTTGGCCCTCCCGGTGCTGGTGGTCATGACCTTGCTGCCCTCAATACACAACGCGGACGCGATCACGGATTACCTAGTTTAAATGATGCACGCGAGCAACTTGGCTTAGCAAAAATAGAATCGTTTGATGATCCAGCCTGGAAAGGCGATTACGGGCAGAAACTGGCACAAGTTTATGATAGCCCAGATGATGTCGATCTTTGGATTGGTGGCCTAGCTGAAACAGCTAGTGGGGATTCATTGGTCGGCGATACCTTCACCCTTATTCTACAAGATCAGTTTGAACGTTTGCGGGATGCAGACCGCTTCTGGTATGAAAAAGAGTTTTCAAGCACGGAAGTTTCTCAACTCAACACCTTGAAATTATCTGATGTCATTAGCCGCAATACTGACATTAAGAACATTCAAGAAAATGCCATGGTCGCTAGACCTTATTCTGCAAGCACCGACCCTGTAAAAAGCACGACCAATACTGTTAACACTATTGAGAATACACCAGTTATTATTAACGAACCCGGTATTAATAGCATCATCAGATCATTGGATAATATTCGATAACCAAAAAGCGCTAAGTGGCTTATCACTTTCGATCATGCACACTCCCCAAGTGAGTAACTTCACACTCGCTTGAGGGGTTATAAAACCATTATCTCAAGACAGTATCTACATCAAAACCAGTTGTCTGTTTTTTTACCCTCCATACTCCATTCGTCGGTTATAGTGAACCTACTGCGAACTACCACAAACCTTAGCAGTCAATAAAAACAATAAGAATAAGGCATCATAAAAGATGCACCAGGGGAGAGAATGAAAATAATAAGAGTGCTAGGTTGCAGCGTAATTTTAGCTGCTATTTTTTTATCGACGAGCCACGCGAACAATCTCAATTTTGCATCACCATTGGGTATGAATACCAATGAAACAATGGATATGAATTCAAGTGTTCCATTCGTTAACTTATTCAAATTATCAGGGCACTTCAACTCCGAAGAAAATAGACGCTGGCTGACGAAGGGACACATTCAGTATGATCAGTTTGGTTGGCCTAGCAAACTCAATAGAGGTCAAGCTGGCACACGATTCATTAGCAACCTTCCAGCTGGAACCATTCCCAGTGGCCACTACACTGTCAAATACGATGGTAAAGGTAAAATGAAATACGGTGGTAATGCCAAATTGGTTAAAAGCCTTCCTGGAAAAGATATTATCTCTATAACACCAGGAAAAGAGGGGCGTATTACTGGAACCTTAATCATCACAGAATCTGATCCTAGAAACTACGTTCGTAATATTAGCGTTTTATTCCCAGGCGGCATTTGTATGGGGGATTCATTTAAGCGCGTCAGATCACAAAGACAATGTGGTTCACGAAAGTATTTATCTTTTGAGGATCATCACCAGCGTATTCTTTTCAATCCTGATTATCTCAACTTCATGAAGGACTTTAAAATCATTCGATTTATGAATATGTCTGGCATTACCCGCAATGACCTTAGCCAGTGGGCTAAACGTCCCAACATCGCTCAGGCCTCATGGGGTGGTAAAGAAGGTGTTCGTGGTGTACCTCTGGAAATCATGGTCGAACTTGCCAATCAACTCAATGCTGACGCCTGGTTCAATTTACCCCATAAAGCGGATAACATCTTTGTACAAAACTATGCCCGTTACGTAAAAGATAATTTGAATCCAAAGCTGAAAGCCTATGTCGAATATACCAACGAAGCATGGAATGGCATCTTTACACAAGCTCATTACATGAAGAAGCAGGGCCTTGCCATGAAACTAGATCGTAACAGGGATCAAGCAGGCTACAAGTTCTACTCAAAACGTAGTGTTGAAATCTTCAAAATTTGGGAACGGGTATTTAACAATCCAAATCGCCTAGTAAGGGTCATGGGTGGCTTCACCACTAACAAGCGTGTTACCAGTACTCTTTTAGACTTCGAAGATGCTTACAAGCACACGGATGCATTTGCCATCGCTCCTTATTTCTATATCGGACAAAAGCGCATTAAACAAATTCGTGATGTAAATGTAGTGTTTAGAGAGCTAAACTCCCCTAAAAACCCCTACTCTATTCCTCGTATTTTGAGTATCGTCAAAGAACAAGCTGATTTAGCAAAGCAATACGGCGTTGACTTAGTCGCTTACGAGGGTGGTCAACACCTAGTTGCTTACAAAACTCGAACCCTTCGTGAAGGACCAAACCCAACTCTTATAAGAGCAAACAAAGACCCTCGCATGAGAAAGTTGTACTACGATTTTTTAATGGGATGGAAAAAAGCTGGAGGGAAAACCTTCATAGCGTTCTCTGCTCCTCGCATTTACACGTGGCATGGCAGCTGGGGCATCAAGGAGCATATTAATCAGCACGCCTCCAAGGCACCTAAATATCAAGGATTACTAGCCTTTAACAAAAACCAGCCTTGTTGGTGGGAAGGATGTCGTACGAACGCTAGAACCGTAAAAAAGCACACTCCTTTAAATATGGCAAAAGTGGATACATCAGCCTCTTTACCTCCGCCAAGTAGAGTAAATTATTCAATGAAAGCAACGCCTTCAAAAGTAATGTTTAGTGAACCCACGGATGTTTTCGCGACATCTAGTGCTGCTATTCAACGACATTTTGGAAACAAGCACGTTGACGTTGTATCAGGCCATACTATTGGTCGTGTAAAAAACCCACGACAGGTTTTTAGCAACCACTGGCCTTTCAAACTACGCAATATTGTCTCTGGTAATATCATGGGTGAGAATGACTTGGGCGCAGTATGGCAAGCCACTTGGGACAGTCAGTATCTCCATCTAAAAATTGAGGTGCGAGATGACACTGTCGTGAAAGACTCTTATGCACCTTGGAGCGATGATTCCATTGAGATTTTTATTGATGCTGATGGATCAAGACTCAGCTCATACGATAAAACCAATGATTTCCAGCTCATGTATCGTCTTAATGATAAGACAATTGGCGTTAGTAAAAACTCACCGGTTCGAAATACCGCAGGTATTAAAAGAAACATGCAGAAAACACAACATGGATACGTCTTAGAGACTGGTATTCCATGGCGTCTTCTCGGTGTGAAACCTGTAATTGGACGTAATATCGGGATCGATATCCAAATCAACGACGATGATAACGGCCACAAACGTGACGGTAAATTAAGCTGGAATGCACAGGAAGATAATGCCTGGAGCAACCCTTCTCTCTTCGGTAACCTCACATTAAGTAACTAATAACGTAAAACCTGAAGGAGACATCTCGGTCAATCCCCAATAGGGTGTACAATGATGCACCCACTAAAAAGCCAACCTGTCGGTTGGCTTTTTCTTTTTCGACAATCCAGAAAAACTACCCCGTATTACGCATACCTGCCGCAATGGCGTTAATCGTCCTTAACAAACCATGCAAATGCGGAGACTCTACCTTATCTGTACCTTCGATATATTTTCGATGACGCTCCAAGAAGGTAATCTGGATATGATTTAGAGGATCAAGATTGGGGTCACGGCGAGCAAGCGAATACTGTAAGAATGGCGTTTCTTCCATCAACGTATCTAACTCGGTGACATTTAACACTTCACTCACCGTCAATTCATACTCAACACGAATTTTCTCGTAAATCGACATGGCTTGTTCGAGGTTCGGTGATTTCGCCGCATATTCTTTTGCAATATCCATTTGCGCTTTAAACAAAGCCATCTGCACATTACTCATTAAGGCATTGAAAAACGGCCATTGCTTATTCATCGTTTTCAGCAAGACATCCCCGTTCTCTTCGCGATAGGCCCTCAGCGCCGAACCAATACCATACCAAGCAGGAAGTGTGTGACGAGCTTGCGCCCATCCAAAAACCCATGGAATCGCACGAATAGAATATTTAGATCGATCTGCCTGCTTACGATGCGAAGGACGAGAACCAATATTCAATAAACCAATTTCCTGAACAGGCGTGACATCATAGAAATAATCAAGGAAACCTTCCGTAAATTCCGTTAACTGACGATAGCTGTCTTCACCTGTTTTCGTTAATACTGCCATTGCCTCACGGAACTCTGCCTTTGAATGGCCTTTTTTCTTCACGACCCCTGTACTCGCTTTCATGAGGCCAGTCATGCCTACGGCTAATTCATAGGTAGCAGTTTCTAAGTTACTGTATTTGTATGAAAGCACTTCACCCTGTTCAGTGAACTTGATTTGACCTTGTACCGTATCAGCAGGTTGCGAAAGAATCGCACGATGTGTAGGACCACCACCTCGACCGACCGTACCACCACGACCATGGAATAAGCGACACTTAACACCAAATTTATCGGTTAATTCAATGACTTCATTTTGTGCTTGGTAAAGGCTCCATTGAGAAGCCAAGGTTCCCCCATCTTTACAAGAATCAGAATATCCCAACATCACTTCTTGCAGATTACCGGCTGCTTCTAGAAGCCCCTTATAAACCGGGTTCTCTAACAAATGATTTAGCACTTGAGAGATATGTTGTAAATCTTCGATCGTCTCGAAAAGGGGTGAGATTTTGATATGACAAAAGTATTTACCTTCTGCATCTCTACCCGCCAGCCCTGCCAGTCTCGCTAAGAACATCACTTCAAGAATATGACTCGCCTGATGCGTCATAGAAATAACGTAAGTACCGAACACTGAGGTATCCGCTTCTTTACGCATTTCCACCATCACATCAAACACCTCCATGATTTCCACGGCACGCTCTGTTAGGTACGCAGTATTTGGATTGGGTAATTTTTCTTTCGTAATAAACTGCGTTAACAGCTCAACACGCTCACTTTCTTCAAGTCCATGGTAATCCACTTCAGGTGCTAGCTGTTCAAAGACTTCAGACACTGTATTTGTATGTTCTGTTGATTCTTGGCGAATATCTAACTGATATAAACCAAAACCCAACGTTTCAAGCAAACGCATCAAATCTTTCAATTTTCTATCAGCAATAAGCTGATCATTGTGAGAGATCAGTGATTCACGGATCAACAACAAATCCCCCATAAACTCACTAACATCGGTATAGGCAGCGGGATCTCTGATCACAGACTTGCCTGATAAACGCTTTGTGACTTCTTTCTGTAGTTGCCCCAAACGATAACGCATAATCGCTAACATTCTACGATATGGCTCGGTTTCATATAAAAACTGACGACTTTTGAAAACTCGAACGGCAAATCGTTCGTTATAGCTATCCAAACGTGTCGATAGATTATCGTGAATAGTAACCAAATCATGATGATGACAGATAGAGGCCGTTAAACTTTTAACACGACGAGAATACTCGCCAAGCACCTCACGCATGTGTAAACGAATCGCACGACGTGTCACATCAGAGGTTACAAAAGGGTTTCCATCGCGATCGCCACCGATCCATGAGCCAAAGCGTAAGCTGCTTGGCATAATGATTTCATCGTCCGGGTAAACTTTGCGTAACGCTCTCTCAGCATAACGATATAGCAATGGGATAGCTTGAAATAGACTTGCACGAAAATAGTACAGGCCATAGCTAACCTCATCTTCAACACTTGGCTTCGCATTTCTGACTTCGTTAGTACGCCATAAAAGCTGTATTTCTGACTTAACACGACGCCAAAGAGCCTGTTCCTCTTCACCGATTAAGCCCTCATCGTAAAAGCCATCTAACAATAAAAAGATACGACGCTGAAGATCCATGATGGTACGGCGACGTGCTTCGGTGGGATGGGCGGTAAATACTGGTTCATACATCATCTCATTGACAATGTCTTGCACGTCTTTAGCCGAATAGCCTTCTTCTTTTAATTCCTGCACCGTGCGCAAGAACGAGCCCTCCCAAAGACTATCACCATTGCTTTGTCGATATGCAAAACGACGTTGGCGATGTAGGAAGTCTTCCTCAACAAGATTCGTAATGACATAAAATACATTAAACGCCCGAATCACTTTCTCAAGGGTAGCATCATCCAAAGTATCGATAGTGCTCATTAATTCACTGCGTGTAGCATCGTCGTTCTCACGACGTAGGCCGACATAGCCTTTTCGTAACTTTTCTACAATTTGATAAAGCTTTTCGCCTTCTTGCTCGCGAAGCACTTCCCCTAACAGACCACCAACCCCACGAACTTTTTCTTGAAGAGTATCGATATCAAATATATTTTTTTCTGATTTATCAGACATATGGCTACAAACTCAGATCATTAGAAAATACCAATACACATTGCATTGTATTCATCCCTAAAACGGTATTTTACGGTATTTTCTGGTAAAGGATTGATGGACGGATGGATTTAGAGTTTTCGCTATCAGCTAGCAACCCAAGACTAACCGGGTTCACCATTTCTTGATTTAAAAAAACATCATATAAGCCAACATAAACTTTGATACTAATAAACCAGTAAGATAAGTCAAGAATAAAGGTTATAAAATCGCTGCTTGCCCTGTGTGGCAAGCCGCATACTATACATAAACGAACATAAGCATGGTATGTGCCCACACAGGGTAACTGGGAGATGGAAAAATGGCTATGTTTATATTGATATTGATAAAGCCCTATTTCTCAGAAAAATAAAATCATTCACAAGGCACTATATGAGAATTGTAGCTACTAGCTACTCAGCAGCCACACAAATATCATGCGCCATGTTAATCAGACCTTCTATACTGAAGATGGTGATTTCACGACGGTTAAATTTGAGAATACTCTGCTTTTCCATTTTTGCAATGGTACGGCTAAGTGTTTCAGGCGCCATGCCTAAATAATTAGCTAAATCATTCCTTGGCATCGGTAAGTTGAACTCAGTACTTGAAAACCCACGCGATTTGAAATAGCAAGACATACGTAAAATATAGGTTGCCAAACGCTCATCTGTCTGCATTTGACCTAGTGTTAATGCCAAAGCCTGACTGCGATTTATCTCAGATCCTACTTGTTGCATCATGATTTTACGCAAACTCGGCATAATCTGACAAAGCGACTCAAAATTTTCAATGGGCAATTCAAGAAGCAGACTATCTTCCATGGCAACCGCATCGCTGGTATGACGATCAGTCGCAAAGCCATCAAGGCCCAACAAGTCACCTGCCATGTGAAAACCTAATACCTGAGTTTGTCCTTGTGTACTAGAAAAAGAGGTTTTGATACTACCCGCTTTAATCGCATATAAAGACGTTAAAGGCTGTGTACGTTGATACAGCTTTTGCTTTCTGGTGACCTTTACCGTCTTATGTGCTGACTCCTCAAAGCTCTTCATTTCTTCAGCATCCAAACCACGAGGAAAACAAATTTTTTGCAGATTACATTTTTGAGGAGTTTCGCCCATGGATTGGTTCTCTTGAGATTCTAATAATATTAAACACACTTTTCAGCATCGCCTAGACTATTGATTTAAATCATAGAAATCAAGAGATAAAATCCAAATATCTTACCTTTGCAAGCCTATTGATCTAACAGAAACACCTTCTTTAAAACCAAATGCGCATATTCATCCCCTGTTAATTACTTACTCAGCTAGACTTAACTCGCTCATTTTCAGTTAATTATTTTATTTCAGAGATTAAAGTGAGGTTCAGAACCAGTAGCCTATTATGCATCTCATGACACTCACCGGGCTTGACTTCGGTTACTAGATAGCACAACAACAATAACGATTTCTATGAGTGTCAGTTTAAACGGACTTAGGTCCGTTTTTTTTTACCCTAAAAATAAGGACATGATAAATATCAAATCGGATTAATGCCAAACAATATCGACTATTCAGCATAGCAAACCATCAATCAACAGGGTGAAACTTTGGGACATGTCATTTATCCAGTATTCGGGGTAACATTAAGACTTACAGCAAAACATGAAGAATAAACTATGAGCTCTCGCAAAGGTGTCTATCTCCTTCCCAACCTACTTACCACTGGTGCATTGTTCTGTGGTTTTTATGCCATCCTCGCAGCCATTAACTCAAATTTTGAGATTTCAGCCATTGCCATTTTTGTAGCAATGATTTTGGATGGTTTAGATGGGCGTGTCGCGCGTATGATCAACGCTCAAAGTGAATTCGGGGCAGAATATGATAGCTTATCAGACCTCGTCTCTTTTGGACTCGCACCTGCGTTAATTGTGTATCTTTGGGCATTAGTCCATATGAAAGAAGTCAGTATTGCTTGGGGCAAGCTGGGCTGGATGGCTGCCTTTATCTATGTAGCTTGTGCAGCGATCCGACTGGCCCGTTTTAACGTGCAGTCAGATAGTCTTGATAAACGCTTTTTCATAGGTCTACCTAGCCCAGCCGCTGCTGCGGTGATGGTCGGCATGGTTTGGGTTTTTCATGACCTTGATGTACAAGGAAGTATCATACAAATACCAGCACTGATAGCAACCGTCGGCATCGGCCTATTAATGGTCAGTAACATTAAATTCCGCAGCTTCAAAGACTTTGATATCAAAAACAAGGTACCTCATGCTGCGGTGCTGGTAATGGTATTGATTTTTGCCCTGACTGCGATTGATCCACCTAAAGTATTATTTCTCGTTTTTGCCGCATACACCCTGTCTGGCCCTATCCATTGGCTCTGGAAAAAAAGCAAACCATCTAAAGTCTTAACTGATGACAATCAATAAACAAAAAGAAACAGAGATTCTTGTGAATAAAACGACAAAGAGAGTATAATTATATCGAAGGATGACTAAATCCAATGGCTTGCAAATAAAATGACCTCCCAAACATCATCGCTGAATCACAGCCCTGCAGTCCTGCGACTTGAAGAAAATCAGGTAGGTAGGGACTTCGTAGTGGGTGATATCCACGGCATGTTTAGTACGCTGGATCAATTACTTAGAGATATCAATTTCGCCCCTGATTCTGATCGACTTATTTCAGTTGGTGACTTGATTGATCGCGGAAACGAATCAACACGCGCCTTAGAGTTTATTGCCAAACCATGGTTTTACAGCATCATGGGCAACCATGAAAGTATGCTACTTAAATCCTTTGAAGACAGTCTGACCTATAAAAACTGGACAGAGCAAAACGGCGGAGAATGGTGGCCAGCAGTCGATAAAAGTACAAAACAACAAATGCGCGAAGCTTTTTCTGTTCTTCCCTACGCAATTGAGATAGCCACTGCAAAAGGGAAAATCGGGGTTGTACACGCAGGAGTCACAACCCGTACACATTGGGATACTTTTGTGGAAAAACTCGAAACCGACGAGCATGTCCGAGATTATGCATTATGGACACGTTCACATTATGATCGTTTTAATGCCGTTGGCAATGCAGAGACTATTGCTGGCGTAAAATATGTCATTGTGGGACACACTCCCACCCAAGAACCCATTCAAGCCGGAAACATTCGCTATATTGATACTGGTGCTGTCTACAATCTGAAGAGACTAGGAAACCTTACCGCACTACAAATTCATCCAACCCTTGAGTATTTTTCTTGTGCCGCGCATTCCAGGAAAAAGAAACGCTGGCTATTTGGCTAGTCACCCTATCAGATAGATCGTTAGTTAATAGAGGTTGTACACTTCTATGCAAAAGGCTATTATCTATGGAATGATTTCTTCTACCTCAACAATTCAGTGCGATTTCTCACACGCAAAATTGCTTGCAGGTTATTTATTGCTCTCATCTTTATTACTCCTCCTGCCCCTGTGGGCAATATAATTTAACCTGGCGAGGTAACACGCAATCCCATTTAGAACCCTTTATTTTTGCGACGAGACGCTAAAACGGTTAATCTCGCGCGCATATAAATATATACATACCCGTTTCTCGCTCAATCTAAAGAATCTCTACTTTATAAGCAATAGAAAGAAACATAGTTTGGAGTAACAATCATGTCTAACGACCCATTAATCATTTTTGACACAACCTTGCGTGATGGCGAGCAAAGCCCTGGCGCATCAATGACTTTAGAAGAAAAAGTTCGCATTGCGAAAATGCTAGAACAACTTCGTGTCGACGTCATTGAAGCAGGCTTTCCAGTAGCTAGCCCTGGTGATTTTAATGCCGTTAAAGCGGTGGCAGATGTCATTAAAGACAGCAGCATTTGTGGCTTATCGCGCGCATTGGACAAAGATATAGAAGCGGCTGGCGAAGCATTGAAGAATGCCGTTGCACCCAGAATTCATACCTTTATCGCAACCTCGCCCATTCATATGCGTGAGAAACTGAACATGCAACCTGATGATGTTGTTGAGAATGCGATTAGAGCAGTTAAAAAAGCACGCCAGTATACTGATGACGTTGAATTCTCAGCAGAAGACGCAGGCCGCTCGGAGCCTGAGTTTTTGTTCCGCATTGTAGAAGCGGCAATCAATGCTGGCGCTACAACCATCAACATCCCTGATACTGTTGGCTATACCATGCCCCATCAATTTGGTGACTTGATTCGTCAATTGATCGAACAAGTCCCCAATTCTGACAAGGCTATTTTCTCCACCCACTGTCATAATGACCTTGGTTTAGCGGTTGGGAACTCATTGGCTGGTGTTTTAAATGGCGCACGCCAAGTTGAATGTACGATCAATGGTCTTGGTGAACGCGCAGGTAACGCAGCACTTGAAGAAATCGTTATGGCAGTTCGTACCCGTCAGGATGTTTTCCCTTGTGATACACGTATCGATACCACACATATTGTTCCAACCTCCCGTATGCTTTCTCGCATCACCGGCTTCCCTGTACAGCCTAACAAAGCGATTGTTGGTAAGAATGCTTTTGCCCATGAATCAGGTATTCATCAAGATGGCGTATTGAAATCACGCGAAACATACGAGATTATGCGCGCCCAAGATGTTGGCTGGTCTGACAATCAAATCGTACTTGGCAAACATTCAGGTCGTAATGCGGTTAAAACACGCTTGAAAGAATTGGGCTTTGAATTTGAATCAGAAGTCGCGCTAAACTCTGCCTTCAAACGCTTCAAGGCTCTTGCAGACAAGAAGCACGAAGTCTTTGACGAAGACCTTTTAGTCATTGTTTCTCAAACCAGCGAGAAAGAAAAGAAAGCCATTTATTCACTGGTCTTTTCTGAGGTGTGTTCCGAAACTGGAGAAACACCAGAGGCACATGTCACAATCGAGGTTGAAGGCAAAGAAATGAATGCCAAGGCTACTGGCGGCGGCCCTGTAGATGCCGTTTTTAAGGCGATTGAGTCTGTGGTCAATTCTAATACAGAGCTTAAATTGTATTCGGTTAACAACATCACTAGCGGCACTGACTCTCAAGGTGAAGTCACGGTGCAACTGGAACATGATGGTAAAATTGTCTATGGGCATGGTGCACATACTGATATCGTCATCGCTTCTGCAAAAGCTTATATTGATGCACTGAACAAGCAAGCATCAGTTAATGATCGCTCGCACCCACAACACAATAGCATCTAAAACTCTGGAGACCGTAACAAGCATTATGGATCAGCAACAACGATATTCTTATCTTAAAGCTCTAAGAATCCCTGTTTGGGTTCATCAGCAGAGTGTTGTTGCTGACCTTAATGTTAACCCTGCCCCTAATAAAGTCTCTGCACAAGCTGTAGAAAAGCCCATTCAGAGCACAACACCTAGTCAGCCTGAACAACAATATTCACCGACACCTAAGCAAGAGCGTAGCAATAGTAAGATTTCTTCTATGCTGAAAGAATTGGAAAGAAAACCATCGACAGCAAACTCTTCCTCTGAACAACCAGCATCTGGAATCAGAATCTCTGCGAAGGATGTCTCTCAATTAGATTGGAAGACCTTACGCCACAATGTGACTGAATGCCGACAGTGCTCACTGGCTGATTATCGAGGACAAACTGTCTTTGGCGCTGGTGATACATCAGCGAACTGGATGATTATTGGTGAAGCGCCTGGTGCTGATGAAGACCGTCAAGGCCAGCCTTTTGTAGGTCGAGCAGGGCAACTTCTTAACAATATGCTTCGCGCCATCGATCTGCCAAGACAATCGGTATATATCGCCAACATCCTAAAATGTAGACCCCCCAATAACCGAGACCCAAGACCCGAGGAAGCTGCTCATTGCATGGGGTATTTACATCGCCAAATTGCCTTAGTCAATCCCGCTATCATTTTGGTTGTTGGACGTATCGCTGCTCAGAATCTACTACAATCAAAGGAAACATTGGGTCGCTTGCGGAATACAACTCACTATCTGGCAGACACCAAAACCCCAGTCATCGTGACTTATCACCCTGCTTATCTTTTACGTCAACCACTTGAGAAGCGCAAAGCCTGGGAAGATCTAAAGCGCGCCAGAAGTATTGCCAACACAATAATTGAATGATCACCATCAACCCTGAAAGCCTTTCTCTTCGTGCACTCCAAACATCCGACATCCCCATTGTCATGGAGATTGAGCTACGCGCCTATCCTCACCCATGGACTGATGGTATTTTTAACGATTGTCTACGTGTAGGCTACTCTTGCTGGGTTTACGAACACCAAGATACGATTATTGGCTATTTGATCCTTTCTCTCGTGGTTGACGAAATGCATATTCTCAACATTTGTATCGACCCGAAATACCAGGCACAAGGCTTAGGGAAGCAGCTATTGGAAGAGGCTGAAGCTATCGGACAAGAAAAGACTGCCAAAGAAGTTTTCCTTGAGGTACGTCCGAGCAACACAGCCGCACTACTACTCTATCAGGATTTTGGATATAACCAGATTGGACTTCGAAAGAATTACTACCCTGCAACGAACGGCAGAGAAGACGCTATTGTGATGGCTAAGACCTTATTTGAGAAT
Source organism: uncultured Thiotrichaceae bacterium (assembly GCA_902727985.1). GTDB lineage: Bacteria > Pseudomonadota > Gammaproteobacteria > Thiotrichales > Thiotrichaceae > HyVt-477. The sequence continues at coordinate 22,311 of CACVAY010000084.1, forward strand.
TATTTTTCTGAATCTGAATAACAACAATGGCACCAACAGCACCATTGTTAGAGCGTTCTACAATATGAAGCCTTAAGCTGCTTTGCAATAACTGCGCGCAAATGCCAATAGCTCTTCCATTGCAGGTGCACGGAATTTGTGACGTTGTCTCACAAAAGAAAAATTACGCGTAATTTTAGGAGACAAAGGTACGGCAACCAAGGTCCCTAACTTCACTTCTTTTGCCACGCTGACACTCGATAGAATTGAAACTCCCATACCCGCCTCAACAGCACCTTTCACAGCCTCCGGACTACCTAACTCCAAAGTATTTGAAACAGCCTGACGATCTAAACCTGCCGCTTTTAAACTCCCTGAAATAACTTCACGTGTACCTGAACCTTCTTCACGGCACACAAACGGATAATTCATAACGTCTTCGAGAGATACTTTTTTGCGTTTACATAAGTCATGGTTAGGCGAAACAATCGCAACAAGTTGATCTTTGCGACAAACCTCTACCTGCAAATGTTTATTGTTTACTGGTCCTTCAACCACACCAAGATCAATGGTGTTGTTTTCAACCATAGATACAATACCATCTGTGTTGGAAACCTGTAGGCGCATTTTTACTTCCGGGTTTTGTTGTTTAAAATCACCTAGCAAAGCAGGTAACATATACTCCGCAACCGTGGTACTGGCACCAATAACGAGTGTGCCACTAATATTACCGGTGATTTCCCGAATGGCGTTTTCCATCTCTGTGTATTGCTCAAATATATTTTCCGAATATTCAAACACTCGCCTACCTGCCTCTGTGAGACTCACGCGATTATGCGCCCGATCAAACAAACGGGTATCGAATTGATCTTCTAATTGACGTATTTGAAATGTCACCGCGGGCTGTGTCATGTGTAGCACATCAGCTGCCTTGGTGAAGCTGAGTAACCTTGCAACAGTATGAAATACCTGTAGTCTTCTATCTGACATTGCCTCTCCTAATTCCTTTTATTACTGTTATATTGAGAAACTTTCTTATCATTGTAAAACCTTATCATCCTTGATTTTTTGTTAGTTAAATATTCGTAACTACTTATGCAAAAAAACACAAACCTTTCGAACCGCTAGAAATGGTATAATAATACGCAGCAAGGAGAATACAAATATTATAAATAAAATCTGCTGCACTCATAAGAATTATAGATGGACATGGAACTCTTGGCTACAGCAAACCTTTTGATCGATAATTTTATCTAAAATCATAAAATTCAGATTTAACGTGAATCTTCTAACTACCCACACATTCAATTTTTACTGAATTCAGACATTAAAAAACTCAACGAGTTACCTAGGTAAAATTACCGCCACTTCATTTATAGACCAGATAAGTCAAAATGCAAATACAAAAGCCTGATTTTTCGTCTATTTAAATAAAATTAACAATTTCTTTATCTGCTAAATAAAATCAACAGATAGAGTTAATGATAGAACCACACTGGTATGCAGAACTATATACGCTAAGGGATGTATTATATTGACAAATGGTCTATGAAAATCATTAACTTGCTGAATCTTGCTTTTCTTTAGCAGCTTGCCTTTCTAGTTTCTCAGCATTAGCGGGAATACGTGGATCGTCATCATCCATGAGAATCCTGTGAGCAGGACTATCCAGATCATCGTACTGCCCAGTTTTGACGGTGATAATAAAAGCAATAACCACGCCCAGCATCACAAAGCCGCCAACAATAATTTGCATATATAAAGCACTCATGAGCTTATTGTACCCTCTTTGGGATAAAACCACCTTTTAATCTCAGGGAATTCAACACAACCACCAATGAACTTGCAGACATACCTATTGCCGCCATCCATGGCGCGAGAACCCCACTTGCTGCAAACGGTATCGCCACAAGATTATAGCCAATTGCCCACATGAAATTCTGATGAATAACGTTTTGCATACGTTTTGCATCATTCACCGACTCGGGAATATGCAATAAATTTTCTGATAACAACACCATATCCGCGCTGGCCTGAGCTAGCTGGGAGCCTTTTCCCATGGCTATCGACACCTGCGCCTTTGCCAAAACAGGCGCATCATTGACACCATCGCCAACCATGGCAACTACCTCTCCCGCATCTTGCCAGAGCTGCAATTGATTAAGCTTATCCTCAGGTAACAAGCCACCATGATAGTCTGTAATACCCAAACCAGTCGCAACATGTTCCACATAACTGTGGTGATCGCCGCTTAACAAACTAACTTTTATTCCCTGATCTATTAAGTGCTGAACGGCCTGCTCAGACTCGTCACGCACCTTGTCGACCAATAAAAAATGCGCCAGTGCTCCATTAGAATTTGCAAGTAGAACTTGTGAGCCCAAAACCTTTTCAGCACAAACCTCTTCATCCGGATGCCACTCTGCAATAAAAGCAGAATTACCGAGACGGTAACGAACACCATCGATCGTTGCCTCCACACCCTTACCCGTAGTAATTGTGTAATCATCAACATCTGGAACATCGGTTTTGGCTAAATGTTGAAGCGGCTTGGCTACGGGATGCTCGCTTAAGCGTGATAAAGCAGTTGCGATCTGATCACAGCGTTGCTCCGATATATCCGCAAGAAGCTTTCGCTCCCCTAGTAACAAATTTCCATGTGTCAAAGTACCCGTTTTATCGAATACCACTCTATCAACCTTCGCCAAGGTTTCGAGGGCATACCCTTTCGTTGTCAACATCCCTCGCTTAGTTAGTTCTCCAGTCGCGGCCGTAACCGCTACAGGAGTTGCCAAAGAGAGTGCGCAGGGGCATGACACTACAAGTACCGACAACGTAATCCAGAAGGCATGAGATGTTCCAACTTGCATTGTCCAAAACACAAAAACAGATGCTGCAAGTAGCAACAAGGCCACAACAAATTTTGCCGCGATATTATCGGCAAACTTGGCAATATGCGGCTTGGCCGTTTGCGCTTGGTCTAAGAGCCGAGAAATCGCTGATAGCACCGTACTGTCACCTAATTTAGTGACTTTCATGAGCAAGGGGCTTTCAACATTGACCGTTCCACCAATCAACTCACTCCCCTGCTGTTTAGTGACTGGCAAGCTCTCTCCCGTTAGCAACGACTCATTGACGCTACTCACGCCTTCCAATACCTCTCCATCAGCAGGAATAACCTCACCTGCTTTAACGCGCACTAGATCATCTAAGGCAAGTTCATTCGCAGGAATCGCTTCTTCCACACCATCACGGATACGTGTTGCCACATCAGGCAACAAACGCACCAAAGCTTCAGCGACTTGACCTGCCTTGTGACGTGCTTCCATTTCCAGAAAACGACCAACAAGCAGAAAGAAGGTAAACATATTGACCGAGTCAAAATATACCTCACCTGATTGGCTCACCGTTGCCCAAATACTCGCGCTAAATGCCGCAATGATCGCGATAGACACGGGCAGATCCATCCCTAAACGTTTTCGTTTAAGGTCTTTCCATGCAGAGGTAAAAAAAGCACTCGAAGCAAAGATAACCACTGGCGTGGTAATTACCAAACTCGCCCAACGGAGAAAGTTCTCCATGCCTTCAGACATACCTTCAGCATCCCCCAGATACAAGGCAATAGCCAACATCATGACCTGCATCATGCCAACCGCAGCGATACCAATACGCCGTAAAGAACGTACCCGTTCTTTTTTCTGTATCGCCTCTAAGCGTCCGGGATCAAAGGGGTGAGCGTGATAACCAATAGCAGAGATTGCCTGTAAAACATCGCTCAGTTTAGTTTGTGAATTATCCCAGCGCAGACTGGCTCGATGGGTTGTGTAGTTAACACGAAATGAGAGTACACCAGGCAGCTGCCCGACGTGTTTTTCATTTAACCAAACACATGCCGCGCAAACAATACCCTCCAGAATCAATGAAGCTTCACGAACGTCAGAATCCTCATCGTAACGGACGAAGGTTTTTTGTAATTGGTCGTTATCGTAGACGAGGAGCTCTTGAGGGATCAGATCTTCAGGTCTGTCGGAAACGATTGTTCGATGCTGATAGAAGTCGGTCAGTCCATTATCGACGATAGATTGAGCCACTGCCGCACATCCCGCACAACACATGTCACGAGATTCTCCATCCACGACAACCTGACAATCAAGCCCCTGAGGAACGGGTAAACCACAGTGAAAACACTGGCCTTTTTCTAACTGCATGTACTAACCAATTTTAAGAAGAGACAAATCAGTGAATAGACAAGCTAGCCACTGATGTGCTTATTAACAACTCGCGCTGTCATGTTTATCAATACTCTGTCAACGAAAACAGGGCACTAATCCATATCGGGCTCGCCGATTGCACAAGGACGAGGAATAACGTTACCATCCACTAACTGGGCAATTTCAGTATTCCCTGTTACTTCATGCGTCTCTTCACCTCGCGTAATAACAATACGTAACAACCAACAACCAGGTGCTGAGAGATTAACAAGTGCGCCATAATGACCAGGTTCGCCTTCTATCAACTCAATTTGTTGATCAGCTTCCATGCCTGATGTACGTAAAAAATCAATCACAACCTTAGCACCTATAATCGGCTCCCCCTCTTTAGACAACACTCTTAGATTAAAAGCGCTATCTTGTTGGGCAACAGGCGTCGTCGCCCACCCATCTAATATCTGCCAGCCACGCTCCTTCTGAAAACGCAAGCGCTCCTGATGCTCATCATATTCCGTTTCCTTCTTTTGGAAGTTATAGGGAACCGTACCAACAAACTTTGACTGACGCCCCTCGCCCGAGTCTTCACTCAAGCTGTCAGGAAGGACAAGCTGCGCAATTGGCCCTGAAACACCCTTGGTAGCAAAAAGAATAATGATGGAGTCAACCACTGCCAAGAGGATAAAAAACACAATGATCAGACCTGGTATCCAATGCATGCCTTTCTCAATCTCTTTTCCTTCACGTATACGGCGCTCTTCATGAACATTAGAAATAATCCCTAAACCATAGGGAATCATCATATAAAAAGCAAAGTGAATGGCAAAAGTATCCAAGCCTTGCCAACTGGTAATTGACAAAGGTACCAGCAACAATAACATGATAGCGGCAGTCGCTAAGGACGCCATTTTCCCTTGCCAATGCAAAACTTTACGAAAAATAAAGAAGGTTGCAAAGGCAATGAGTGAACCACCACCTAAGGTCAGTACTAGGTTATATCCATGCATAATTAGGGTGAAATAAATTGAGAAGGTAAATAAACGGGTTCTGTGACTTCGCCTTTAGTGGGTGTCAGTACAAAACGGAAAGGTATATCTTTATACTCTCCTGTTAAACGTTCATGTAGAACCTTTATCAAGAGTTTCTGAGACTCATCAGGCTTCAAAGTGAAATTTTTGATTTGCCCCATGTCTACAGTGGCATTATTGAGTCCATCAATCGTCACGTCAAATACTGCCAATTTCTGAGTTTTATTTTGTACTTTAACTTCATAACGGTTCTGAATCTGACCATCAGAAAGCATGATATATAGAGGGCTACGAATTTGCCGTGCCGTACCTTCGATAGGCTTTTTCATCGAAATACTACCAAGCAAGAAGCCGATAGCACCTAACGTTGCTAGTCCGTAGCCTAATGTTCTGAGTGTGAAGAATTTTGTTTTCTTTCCATCTAACTCATTCTCAGAGGCATAGCGAACCAAACCACGATCCCAACCACGCTTATCCATAATGTTATCGCACGCATCTATACATAAACCACATTGGATACACTGCAATTGCAAGCCATCTCGAATATCAATACCTGTAGGACAAACTTGCACACAGAAGCCGCAATCGACACAGTCGCCCACCCCCTTGGCTGAACGCTCTTCCTGAGTTTTTAAGCCTTTTTTGGGTAAAGCACGACCTGCCGTTCCTTCACCACGCTTTGGATCATAGGAAACGATTTTGGAATTATGGTCGATCATTACACTCTGGAAACGTGCATAGGGGCAAATATGCATACACACGTTTTCACGCATAATACCTGCTGCCAGGTAAGTCGTTGCCATCAGCACAAAGGTTGTAATGTAAGCCGCCGATGGTAAATCTAAGGTAAAGAAACGTTGTATTAGCTCTGGAGCATACCCCCAATAGAGCACAAAGCTCAGACCTGTCCAGAATGCCAACAGCAACCAAAGTGCATGCGTCGAGCCTTTACGGAATATCTTGTTTGCATTCCACTTATCTCGATCCAGACGAATTCTCGCAACACGATCACCCTGTATTTTTTGCTCGATCCAGCGAAAAGCATCTGTCCATAAGGTTTGAAAACAGAAGTAACCACAGAACACACGCCCTGCCAAGGCAGTAGCAAAGAAAAGCACTACTGCGGCAAGAAATAATAACGCCGCTAGCCAAAAAATATCTTGAGCATGTATAACCACATGAAATATATAGAACTTCCTAGTTACCAAGTCAAAACTAACAGCCTGATCTGGCCCGACATTCCGCGCAAAAGGAATCCACGGAAAGATAAAAAAAGCTGCATATGCCAAAACCATAATCATGGTTTTCATATTTCTAAAACGGCCTTTGACAGAACGCGGATGAATCACTGCGGTCGTTGTATTGGCTGATTTTTTTTGACATCCACTCATAATATGCACCTGTATACATTCAAAGCATGATAGGAGGCTTGAACCTGAAAGCGGCCTTACCTTTAAAAGTGCACTTTAATCTATTCGACATACAGAGCACATTTACATACATCAATTCACAGCAACGTTTTGCGTATTTCTATCAACTAATTTCATTCACAGTTTTGATGAAACCAGCCAGCATAAAAATTATCTTAAGCATTCCTGATAAACGCTCACTCCGGCTAAAACTTCACGAGTAATGCAAATTAGCTTATCACCAGATCGCACAACAATACCCGCATGAAAATAATCAAGGAACTTATTAGTGCAACAAACAAAAACGGCCGGCATAAGTCGACCGTTTCCTGAGAAGTGTCGGTAAAGCTTACTGAGCACTCATCAGTTTTACGTAAGATACAAGAACCTTAATCTCATTCTCTGACAAACGTCCATCGAATGCAGGCATCTGACGCTGGATACCACCAGAGATGACTCCTGACACAGCTGCCACTTTATCTTCCAGAGTATCTGCACCAGGTACATTAGCCTGTGTCCAGATTTTATCTGTCAAGTTCGCCGCACCTAAGGCCGCCATACCCGTACCTGCAGGTGTATGACAGCCTGCGCAACCTTTCGTATCAAATACAAGTTTACCAGCGGTAACAGCTTCTGCATTTGCTGTCTCACCAGAAAGACTAAGTACATAGTTTGAAACGTTACCGATCTCTTCTGGAGTAAGTATGTCCTTGTGAGCAGGCATCATGCCATTACGACCACCACGAATCGTTGCCTCAATTTGTGCAACATCACTACCCCATAACCATGCATCATCTGCAATGTTAGGATAATGACCGATTACACCTTGACCACCAGCCTGGTGACAACCTGCACAATTATCAGCAAATGTATTCTTACCATAAGCTTGAACAAATTGTGCTTTCTGTGGATCTTTCGCAATATCATCGAAAGGCGTTTCAGCAACAACTTTCAACATTTCCTGACGCTTTGCTTCCTCGGGGCCTCGATGCATATCGGCCCACAGCAAACTTCGCGTATTCCAGTGACGCGTTACTTCCTCTCCATTCTTCTCATAAGAAATGGTTTTTATACCCGTTGTATAACCTTTCTCAAGAAATCCAATCGGCCAAGCCGGAAACAAAATCCAATATACAATTGAAAAGATGACTGTCCCGTAAAACGCCCACACCCACCACAATGGAAGAGGATTATTAAACTCCATCAACGTATCGTCCCAAACGTGCCCTGTTGTTTCAGCACCAGTTATAGGATCTTTTATAACTTCATGTTCTGCCATAGCTATTTCCCATCTTTTCTAGTGGATGATGTCGGGATTCTTGGATCATCGTCATCATCCATAAAAGGAATATCGCGATAAGTCTCGAGACGCGCACTTCGCTTCTTACTACCATAGACATAAAAAACGATGCCCATAAAAGTCGTAAAAAAGATTAGCAAAGCAATAATCTTACTATGCGCCAAATCATCTAAAAACCATGCAAATATTTCACTCATTACCTTTCAACCTGATGGCGCTTAATCGCGCCATCTCTATGTGATTAACGAAACTCAATAAACTCAGCTGCGTCATGCTTTTTGAAGTCAATCATTGTTCCTAAGACTTGCAAGTAAGCAACCAAAGCATCCATTTCAGAAAGTTTTGCTGGGTTTCCGTCATAGTTAGCTCTTTCAACTTGCTCTGCAATTAACGTTTCTGCATTTGCAATCACAAGTTTCTTAGCAACGTCCTCACCAAAGTTTTTAACATTCGCATCATATTCTTGCGTTGTTAATGAGTAAGGAACACCAACCCCTTTCAAGGCAGTCAACTTAGCTTGAACATTCGAGATATCAAGCTCATCCTTTAGTAACCAAGGATAATTCGGCATGATGGACTCAGGCACAACCGACTTCGGTCTCACCAAATGCTGAACGTGCCATGCATCAGAGTATTTACCTCCTAAACGAGCGAGGTCAGGACCAGTACGCTTTGACCCCCACTGAAACGGATGATCATACTGAGACTCCGCTGCTAGTGAGTAGTGTCCATAGCGAAGCGCCTCATCACGGAATGGTCGAACCATTTGAGAGTGACAGTTATAACAACCTTCTCGGGTATAAATATCACGACCTAATTGCTCAAGTGGCGTGTAGGGACGAACTGCTTGTGTACCGTCTTCTTTACGCACATCTTCTACTGTGCCTTTGATATAGAACAAAGGTACAATCTCAACAAGACCACCGATACTAATCGCTACCAAGGTCAAGACAATCAGGAGACCTGCATTAGTTTCTATGCTTTCATGTTTCAACATTTTCAGAATCTCCTATTAAGCTGTAGCAGAAGTAGACGCATCAGATGCTTCTACACGCTTTGCGTTTTTGAGGGTCATGTACACATTATAAGCCATAATTAGCATACCAGACACGAAGAACATACCACCAATAGCACGCGCCATAAGCGGACCATGCATGAAGACGACTGTTTCAATAAAGCTATACTTCAAGTTACCAAAGTCATCGAACGCACGTAACATCAAGCCTTGACCGATACCTGATACCCACATTGCCGTGATATAAAGCAAAATACCAATAGTTGCAAGGAAGAAGTGAGCATAGATCAAACGAGTGCTATATAACGTTGTATTCCATAAACGAGGAATCATGTGATAGATTGAACCAATCGATACCATTGCAACCCAGCCTAGTGCCCCTGAATGTACATGTCCAACTGTCCAGTCAGTATAGTGAGATAGCGCATTTACACTCTTAAGCGCCATCATTGGACCTTCGAAGGTAGACATACCGTAAAATGAAAGTGATGTAATCAAGAACATCATGATCGGATCGCTGCGTAGCTTGTCCCATGCACCAGATAGCGTCATGACACCATTGATCATCCCACCCCATGAAGGCATAAGAAGAAGAATCGAGAATGCCGCAGCTAGCGATGAAGTCCAATCAGGAATCGCTGTCCAATGAAGGTGATGAGTACCCACCCACATATACATAAAGCCTAGTGCCCAGAAGTGAACAATAGATAGACGATATGAATAAACCGGGCGACCTGCTTGCTTAGGAACAAAGTAGTACATCATTCCAAGGAAAGCCGCTGTCAAGAAGAAACCAACCGCGTTATGACCATACCACCATTGCGTCATTGCATCTTGAGCACCAGAGAACAAGCTGTAAGACTTCGCACCAAAGAAGCTTACTGGCAATGCCAAGTTATTGAAAATATGAAGAAGAGCAACCGCGAGGATAAACGCCATGTAGAACCAGTTAGCAACATAAATATGTGGCTGACTTCTACGCATCAAGGTCATGGTGAAGATTAGAAAGTAAACAACCCAAACTACCGCAATGAGAAGATCAACATACCACTCTGGCTCTGCATATTCACGTGCCTGAGTAATACCCAGCGTATAACCAATGCCCGCGACAACAAGCGCTATATTCCAGCCCCAGAAACAGAATTCAGCAAGACCTGACCCCCATAAGCGAGTCTGACAGGTACGCTGAACCACATAAAATGATGTAGCAAACAGTGCGTTACCACCAAAACCGAAAATAACACCACTGGTGTGAACTGGACGCAAACGTCCAAATGTTATCTGTGCGATATCAAAGTTTAAGAACGGCCAAGCCAGTTCTGATGCGATATAGACGCCTGTAGTCATCCCTGCGATGCCCCAGACGATAGCCATAATCGTAAACTTTTTCACGATATCATAGTTGTATTGCTCCACTGGAGCGGCAGCACTATGAGCCATCATAAAATCCTCAAAAAAAATAATAAATTTAGCGTACGAAAGGATACAGTAATATAAGGAAATAGAAATAGTAATATACAAATAGTAATATTTTATCAACTCATGTTAAGCATAATAAAAAAATACTTAACATTGCCTCAATTGACACTTACCACCACCATTTAGAGTATGCCATCCTACCTGAGAGGATAGTGGCTAGCTATTCTAAATCCCTTGATTTACATCAATAGCACAGAAATCCAACAAACCAGTGCGTATAACAAAGCCAATGAGACGGCCGCTGACCCCATATCTTTTGCCCGCCCAGAAAGTTCATGCATCTCACCCCCAAATCGATCAACAACCGCCTCGATTGCCGAATTCAGGATCTCTACAATTAATACCAAAATGATACTTGAAACCATCAAACCAATTTCTAAAGCATTATCCCCTAACCATAAAGCCAAAGGCACACTAATCAGTAACAGAAAAAACTCTTGGCGAAAAGCCTCCTCATGCTTGTATGCTGCTCTCAAACCCTGCCACGAAAATCGGCTGGCATTGATGATTCGCCGAACACTTTTATTTGGATTATTTGCCATTTTATGATCACCCGAATTTTAGTCACAAGTGCGTCCCATCGCTCATTACATTAAAAATATCAAAGCCCCAAAACACATGATAGAAAGGAAGATTCCAACCACACAGACATTAAAAATCAACAACAAAAGATAAATGGGTAAAATTTTATTATGTGTTTCTGTCGAGCTAACAGCAAGCTTTTCGTTGCACCCTCAACACCTCGAGAGAGCTAGACTGAAACATTTGTGATTACATCCAATGACGATTCTCAAAAGAATTTCTAGTACACTACTCCCCTACCTTCAGAGGCAACACGGACAAAGAAAAACATGGATAAATTGACACACTTCAATCAATCAGGTGAAGCACATATGGTTGATGTTGGCAGCAAGCAGGTGACTCAACGTCTTGCCGTAGCCCACGGAACCATCCACATGCAAGCAACCACCCTTGAAAAAATCTTAGAAGGCACCCATAAAAAAGGGGATGTTTTGGGAATAGCTCGCATCGCTGGCATTATGGCAGCCAAAAAAACCTCAGACCTCATCCCTTTATGCCATCCTCTTCCTCTTACGAAAGTAGAAATAACCCTCACTCCAAACACTGACGATAACTCTGTACACTGTACAGCCACAACGGCAACCAATCACGTCACCGGTGTTGAAATGGAAGCATTAACCGCCGTGCAAATCTGCCTGTTAACCATCTATGACATGTGTAAAGCCGTTGACAAAAATATGGAGATTCACAACATTTATCTACATGAAAAGCGTGGAGGAAAGTCTGGAGACTGGATCCGCACTCGGTGATTTTACCGCTTTAGCATGAACAACCCTACTCGCATAAATCAAATCGATAGCCTGCGAAAAGATCCTTGAAAAAAACCACCACTTGCCTACAATCATACTGTTAGAATAGCTTTCTCAATTTAGTATTAATAATGTAGGCATAATCACAAGATTTAGATAGATAATATAAAGTTTTCGCGAACACTTACCCAATATTTCAAAACAAATTTAGACAATATTTTCACAGGATAGATTAGGAGCAACCCCATGCACAGAAAATTCTCCATCGCATTTCTCATCATAGCTTTCGCACTTGTGAGCCCATTCAGCCATGCCGCACCAGCACCTTTAAAAGTTTACGAAGTGACTGGCATTAAACAAGGCGAGTCTCTGAATATGCGAGCATGGCCCAATCCAAATTCACGCACCCTCGTTGCTCTCCCGCATAACTCAAAATGGGTAGCAAGCAGTGCTAAACCCGCCAAATATGGAAAATCAACATGGCTAAAGGTTCATTGGAATGGCGATACTGGCTGGGTAAACAGTAAATTCCTAAAATACGATGATGTAAGAACCAAAAAAGCGATTGAAAGACGCCAGCACCGACTAACTAATAAGACTACAGCCCAAAAAACAGCTACCAACAAAAATACAACACCTAAAACTACTGGCAAGCAAATCATTATGGAATGCGGAGGAAACGAACCTTTCTGGAACGTTGATATGAACCTGACAGAAAAGACTCTGAAAGTTAACTTACGTAACGGCACAAGCTTCACCTCTCCTCTCTACCACCGTAAATGGACGAAAGGCAATAAGATAATGGTTGTTAACGGAGGAAAAGGCAGAAACGCAGTTCGCGCTACGCTAACAAAAAATAACTCTTGCACAGATGGCATCACAAATATCCGCTACCCATTCAGCATAGTGGCCAACATCAGTGGAAACCGTAATGTTTCAGGCTGTTGCAAAACTATTCAGCGCTAACTCTTATCGTATTCAGAGGCCCCAAAGCTTCTGAATACCATGCAGAGCCCACAAAAAAGATTTAAACTTCGCATCAAAATAACGCATTCGACTCCATCATCATTAGCACACCAATAAAACCCACCACCATTTTGGGCCATACATAATATAACTCTAACTTTCAGCAACATCTTTTGCGTTAACAACACTTCGGACAGTTTTCAGTATGAAACATACTGAAAACTTGTAAGCTATTGATATTTAATAAGTTTACGTTTTTGTGTAAAAATACAAATATCATTATAAAGCAACAAGTTAAAAAAACTGTCCGAAGTATTGCGTTAAAAAAGATCACCCAAAAAAATGGCCACTGTAAAAAGTGACCATATTTTCTAGATTTCCTTAAACATTAAATCAGGGAGGACTAACTGGAACACCACTTGCTCCGCCATTACTACTACCACCACTACCACCATTATTACTACCGCCGCCGCCACTACCGCCGCCACTACCGCCGCCATTACTGCCATTACTGCCATTACTGCCATTACTGCCATTACTGCCATTACTGCCATTACTACCGCCACTAGACGCTGTATTGCTAGAACTAGAACTACCTGATGAAGAACTAAGCGCACCTATTATACCAGCAGCTCCTAAAAGACCAGCGGTAACTTTACCTGAAGAACCAAATCCAGTGACAGCCGTAGGCACACCACTTGCCAACTGAACTTTACATGTATTACATGCAGCCTCTGCCAAGTTAGGATCAATACGTTGGATTTTGCTTGTCGAAGCTTTTGGCGCTTTCAAGTTTGACGCATCAGCCACTTTACCTGTAGCACACTGATTAGCGTCTGAGATAGTAACCTGCATCGTTGCAGCAACATCGCTGGAACATGAAGAATACTTAAGATTGACTTTACCCCCCTCAAGAACACGAACAACATCACCTTCTTGAAGCAACATACCTTGTAAAGCTGTATAACGATGAGTATTTCTCTCAATAACAGCGACACCAGAAAGTGACATGATTTTAGCCACACGCGGCTCAGTTGATTCGGCATGAAGCGTAGTCACTGCAGACAGTGATACCGCTGCCGCTATAGACATGCCTAAGCTTAACATTGATTTTTTCATAGTAAGATTCCCCTTAGAAACCCAAAGTTTGAATATAAACACTCATTTGTCTATGAGATTACAGACTTCAAATTCCCTGTCAAAGAAAGTACAGACAAAAATTAAATCGTGAAGATAAGTGGATTAAAAATTTTTATTAACACTCGTATTACAAGCTATAACTATATAAAGGGATTGAAGAATAATCAAGGATTAATGTTCAATTAATTGAATATGAATTTCAGGGCTAACCCGGAGGCCACTGCAAAGGGCGTCCTGCCAACACGTGCATGTGCACATGAAAAACACTCTGACCAGCTGATGCGCCACAATTTACGACAGTACGATATCCTTCGTCAGCTACACCTTCAGCCTCCGCAATTTCCTTCGCCGCCAAAAACAGCTTACCCATTAACATAGCATCTTCCTCAACAACATCATTTAGCGTTGCTACATGCTTCTTTGGGATGATTAGAATATGAACAGGGGCTTGAGGATTAATATCCCGAAACGCCAACACATCATCATTCTCATAAACCACATCTGCCGGAATATCACCAGCAACCATTTTACAAAATAGACAATTATCCATAATCAGTAATCTCTTCGACCTTCAAAGGCATGAGATAATGTTCCACTATCTACATACTCCAACTCGCCGCCAATAGGCACGCCATGCGCAATTCGTGTGGATTTAATCTGGCGTTTATTTGCCAGCTCACTAATATAGTGGGCAGTCATTTCACCCTCTACCGATGGGTTAGTAGCGAGAATAAGCTCATCAATTTCTTCATTATCCAGCCGATGTTCCAAAACATCCAAACCAAGATCTTCAGGCCCAATACCGTCTAAAGGCGACAGCTTACCTAACAAAACAAAATAACGCCCCTGATAAGAGGCCGTCTGTTCAATCGCAATAACATCAGAAGGATGCTCAACGATACAAAGCTGACGATAATTCCGCGCCTCATTAGAACAAATTCGACATCGTGTATTTTCAGTCAAAGTACGACAAGACTCACAATGCCCAATATTTTCGATCGCAAGTTCTAGCGCTTTCGCCAATCGCACACCAGATTGACGATCGCTCTCTAAAATGTGAAAAGCCATGCGCTGCGCAGTGCGTGCACCCACACTTGGCAGGCACTTCAGCGCATCAACTAACTCACTCAGTAAAGACGTTTCTTGCATCAAAACCTAGAAAGGCATCTTCATGCCACCAGGTAAATTCATACCTGCTGTCACACCAGACATACGCTCTTCAGATTCTGATGCCAAACGTTGAGTCGCGTCGTTAATTGCCGCAGCAATCAAATCTTCCAACATTTCTTTATCATCAGCCATCAAACTGTCATCAATCGCAATACGACGACACTCATGCGCGCCATTAATAGTAACTGAGACCAAACCACCGCCAGACTGACCTTGCACTTCCATCGCTGCGATTTCAGCTTGTACTTTCTGCATTTCTTCTTGCATTTTCTGGGCCTGCTTCATTATTCCGCCCAAACCACCTTTCATCATGACTCTTTCCTTTCTTTTTTAGGTTTTATCGAACCTGGGACAACTTCACCTCCCAGCTGCGATTGTAATTGTCGCACAAACGGATCTTGATAAATTATCTGCTCAAGCCGTTGCTGCGTCTCTTCTTGCACCCGATGATAGCGCACCGAGGGCGTTTCCACCGTCACTTTGTTCACATTAATGATTAGGCGCATAGCCTTCCCCGCCCATACATCTAAAGCATTGCTTAAACTTGAGCGTGTTGCACCTGTTAACAACTCAGCCCCTTCTTCTTCAAGGGTAAGCACCATCTCATTATCTTTAAATGAGTCCAATACACAGTGACTTGCTAATTGTGAGGCCAAACCTGAAACATTCAATACCTCGCAGATTGCATGCCAGCCATTCTCTTCAGCACCTGAAATAGCGTTTGATGCATCAGTCTCTACGCGTTCAGGCTCTTTTACCTCTATTTTTTCAAGCGGTGTTTCTTCACAAGGAATACTCTCTAACTGCTCACCCTGAACACGATCAGACTCAGGAATTTTTAGTTTTTTTTTTCAGTACTCAAAGGCGCAACATCAAGCGGACGAAATGTCATCATCCGCAATAATAACATCTCAAATCCCGCTCGCGGATCGGGTGACAATGGCAAATCACGACGACCATGTAAGGCAATTTGATAATACAACTGCGCATCTTCCATCGTTAAGCGATCAGCAATCTCTTTGATATGAGACTCAGGATTATCCATTGTCGGAATAGCTTGTAACACCGATACACGATGCAACATTGAAATCATCGCATCAGCAGCCGCTTCAAAATCAGCAACCTGCCCCGACATATCCTCAATGACACGCATCATACGCTCGCCATCACCATCAATAGCTGCATTCAAGGTCTCAACCAACCAATCATGCGAAATATTACCCAACATATCACGCACTTCACCATCAGAAACTTTACCACCGCCAAATGCAATGGCTTGATCTAACAAACTCAAGGCATCGCGCATACTGCCATCAGCAGCTCTTGCCAACTGTTGCAAGGCAAGCGCATCAAACTCCACTGATTCTTTAGTCAATAAAGTCACAAGATGCCCCGTAATCAGATCAACGGGCATGCGCTTGAGATTAAATTGCAAACAACGCGACAGAATTGTCACGGGCAACTTCTGCGGGTCTGTCGTTGCAAAGAGAAACTTTACATGCGGAGGCGGTTCTTCAAAGGTTTTCAACAAGGCATTAAAACTATGCGTAGAGAGCATATGCACTTCATCAATCAGATAAACCTTAAAACGCCCACGTGCTGGCGAATAATGCACGTTTTCCAATAAATCACGCGTATCTTCGACTTTAGTTCGTGATGCCGCATCCACCTCAATCAAATCGACGAAACGCCCTTCCGCAATCTCTTTGCAGCTAGAACACACACCGCAAGGTTCAGAGGTGATACCCGTTTCACAATTTAATGCTTTCACCAAAATACGCGCAATCGTTGTTTTACCGACACCACGCGTTCCGGTAAATAAATAAGCATGATGTAAACGATCATTATCAAGCGCATTAATCAGCGCGCGCAACACATGTTGCTGACCAACCATCTCTTTAAAATTCTGGGGGCGCCATTTTCGCGCAAGGACTTGATAACTCATAGACAGACGAGAATATCCTGTATTGACATCAGGATCAAAAATAGGTGGCAATCCGCACTAGCCGCATCCCGGCACCCGAATCCATCACTACCGTTGCTCCCTTCCGGGCCTGGCGGGGTTCGCAACTTCTCGTCGCGGGAGGACCAATGCAGATCACCATAATTACAACATTAAAACACATTACTAATGAGTTTCAATGGTGCAGGCCGCGCATTATGGCCGAAAGAATCCGAAGCGGCAATAGATAATGATCAAAAGTCCATGCTTGCCGAATAAACAAAAGCGCGTAAAATCCGCGTTCTTGATAAAACGAAAGCATTCCCATGACCATCAGCAACCTGCTCGATCAAATCATCTCTTCCGCCATGCAGAAAGCAGGCGCCCCAGAAAACGCTCCCGCTGTGATCAAGCCATCAGGGCGACCAGAATTTGGCGACTACCAAGCGAATGGCATCATGGGCGCTGCCAAGCAACTAAAAATGAATCCTCGCGAACTAGCCACCAAAGTTGTTGACGCATTGGAAATCGATGAGATGGCGGAAAAAATCGAAATCGCAGGCCCTGGTTTCATTAATATCCATCTTAAGAACGCATGGCTTGCGAAACAAATCATCAGCAATCTTCGCAAAGATAATTGTGGCGTTGAAAAGACAGCGGAACCAGAAACAATCGTGGTGGATTACTCTGGCCCCAACCTTGCCAAAGAAATGCACGTTGGACACTTACGCTCCACAATCATTGGTGATGCGACCGCCCGAATTCTAGATTTTCAAGGACACAAGGTTATTCGCCAAAACCATGTTGGTGATTGGGGCACACAATTTGGCATGTTGATCGCCCATATGGTTAGCCAGAACAATGATGATCTCACCTTAAAGCTTTCAGACCTTGAAACCTTCTACCGTGAAGCCAAAATCCGTTTCGACGAAGATGCTGACTTTGCCGAAACAGCAAGAAATTATGTCGTAAAACTACAGACTGGTGACGCTGAGTGCCTGGCACTTTGGCAACAATTCATCAACACCTCTTTACAACACTGTGAAGAAGTCTATGAGACATTGAACGTTTTGCTAACACGCGACGATGTGAAACCTGAAAGTTCATACAATGATGACCTACCGAACGTTATCAGCGACCTTGATAAGGCTGGACTATTAACTGAAGATGCAGGCGCACAATGCGTATTTCTGGATGAGTTCAAAGGCAAGGACGATAAACTTCTACCCGCTATCGTGCAAAAATCAGATGGCGGCTACCTATACGCTACAACAGATCTTGCCGCCTTACGCTATCGCGCAAAAGAACTTGATGCCTCACGCATCATCTACTTTGTGGACGCACGCCAGAACTTACATCTCAACCAAGTCTTCACCATTAGTAAAAAAGCAGGGTTTGTTCCTGAAAGTACAGCACTAGAGCATATGCCTTTTGGCACCATGATGGATAAAAGCGGCAAGCCATTCAAAACCCGTGCTGGTGGCACAACAAAGCTTGTTGAACTTCTGCATGAGGCACAACAACGCGCCTATGAGTTAGTCAGTGAGAAAAACCCCGAGCTTGATAATGACGAACGCCAGAACATCGGTAAAGTCATTGGTATCAGCGCTGTAAAATATGCGGACTTATCCAAGAATCGGACTTCAGACTACATCTTCAACTGGGATAATATGCTCAGTTTTGAGGGTAATACCGCTCCTTATATGCTATACGCTTATGCGCGTATTCAGAGCATTTTCCGTAAAGCGGGAGACGTTGACACCAATGCCACACTCAATATCGAAGAGCCAACTGAACATCAATTAGCCCTTAAGCTACTACAATTTGCAGACATCATCGATACCGTTGCAGCTGACGGCACACCGAATAGTTTGTGCAATTACCTATATGAATTAGCTGGCAACTTCATGAGCTTCTACGAAGCCTGCCCGATACTAAAAGGCGATGACGCCACCAAGAACAGTCGCCTGCAACTTGCCCAGATGACAGCTAACACCTTACAGCAAGGCTTAAACCTACTCGGTATTGATACGCTGGAGCGCATGTAGCTTCGACCTCGCTCAATATAAGCTACCACGCCTTTTACGCAGCCAGCCATCAGGAACCGATGCTTTAGCCTCGCCCTAAGCTTAAGCTGCGCGACTAAAGTCTCGATTCCACCACAGGTAAAAGTCAGCCTTTCAGTGTGGTGAGAATTAGCACACAAGCAAAATCAAAGTACGCGCTTGATTAAACCAAACTCTCTTTACCGAAAAGCCATCTTGCATATTTCTGTAAAAGAAGAAATACTTTTCATTCCACTAAACCAAACTTATAAAACATGAAACCTTTTGCCCTGGCACTCTTAATTCTGCTAACTAATACCTTACATGCCGATGAAATTGGCATCGCTACAGCTCATCCCATGGCAACCGACGCCGGAATACAAACATTAAAAAAAGGCGGAAATGCATTTGATGCCGCAATAACCGTGAGTGCCGTGCTAGCAGTTGTAGAACCCTATAGTTCTGGCATTGGAGGCGGTGGCTTTTGGTTATTGCATGATGCACTTCATGACGAAGAAATCATGCTCGATGGCCGCGAAACAGCCCCCGAAAAAGCGACTGCTAATATGTACCTCGACAAAGATGGAAATATTATACCAAAGCTTTCTATTGATGGACCTTTAGCAGCTGGCATTCCAGGAGCGCCCGCTGCTTTGGTTTGGCTAGCAAAAAATAAGGGGGATCTTAAGTTACAACAGTCTCTACAACCCGCTATTGATGCCGCCAGAAAGGGTTTTCCTGTTGATCAGCACTATCGCGACATGCTGAAGTTTAGACTCAAAGCCATACAACAATCCCCTGAAGCGGCAAAAATCTTTTTACACGACAATCAAATTCCTGAAATAGGAAGCATCATCAAACAACCAGAATTAGCTAAAACGCTAGAACGCATTGCTGAAAAAGGCAACGCAGGTTTTTATGAAGGTGAAACTGCCAAAAAACTCGTAGAAGACGTAACAAAGGCCGGCGGCATCTGGACACTCGACGACCTCAAAAACTACAAAGTCAGACTACGCACACCCATTACCGTTAACTACAAAGACATGCGCATTACCTCAGCCGCCCTTCCCTCATCTGGCGGCATTGTCATGTCTGAAATTTTCAATATCTTAGCTAGTTACCCACTTAACGACCTTGACCAAGCAACCCGCACCCACCTCATTGTAGAAGCCATGCGCCGCGCCTATCGAGATCGGGCTGAATACATGGGAGATGAAGACTTCGTCACTGTTCCCAAGAACCTACTGACCAGTAAAGCCTACGCAACAGGCTTACGCCAATCGATACGTCGAGATAAAGCAACACCTAGCGAATCACTTGCCCCTACGTGGCACGAAACATACAAAGGCACTGACACTACGCACTTTTCTATACTCGATGCTGATGGCAACAAGGTATCTGCCACACTCTCTATTAATTACCCCTTTGGCTCTGGCTTTGTCGCAAAAGGAACTGGCGTGCTATTAAACGACGAGATGGATGATTTCTCATCGAAACCCGGTGAACCCAATGTATATGGCCTGGTTGGCAACAAAGCCAATGCCATCGAGCCAAACAAACGCATGCTTTCCAGTATGTCTCCTACCTTCGTTGAAACTGACGATCGAATAGGCATCATTGGCACCCCAGGTGGTAGCCGAATTATTACCATGGTCACGTTGGGTGCACTCGCTTTTCAGCAAGGAAAGAATGCCGAAGAAATAGTGAACCTACCTCGATTTCATCATCAATACTTACCTGATCAAATCCAATTCGAAACAAAGGCTTTTGATAGCAAACTTCAAGAAGCTCTTGAAAAGCGTGGACACAAGCTTGAGGAAAAAACATCTTCCTGGGGCAATATGCATATTGTGATTCTTGATAAAACCAGTGGAAAAGTGAGTTCCGCATCCGATAGTCGAGGTATCGGAAAAGCCGTAACAAGCCACTAGAAAGAGCAAATGCCGAGACTCCTTACCAATGCCTCTATGGCCGCAACTACCTTCCATACGTCAAAATATTCGGCCATAGGCACTTAGCAACAAACGCGACTGAAGCCGCGATTCCTTTTTCCGCAGATTGGAACCGCAGAAACGAAAAAAGCACCCCGAAGGGTGCTTTTTTCTCATTCATAATTTGATTAAATCAAATTAGAAAGTTTGGCGGATACCGATTGAGAAACCATCTGCATCACCACCTGCGTCAGCAGCTGTACCGTCTGAACGAC
This sequence comes from uncultured Thiotrichaceae bacterium, assembly GCA_902727985.1. Taxonomy (GTDB): domain Bacteria; phylum Pseudomonadota; class Gammaproteobacteria; order Thiotrichales; family Thiotrichaceae; genus HyVt-477. Next base: position 43,529 of record CACVAY010000084.1, read on the forward strand.
CGTATGTACCCATTTGATACAATGTGTTACCAGCTTCACCATCAATAGTTGAATACT
>CACVAY010000084.1:43685-79685 GCA_902727985.1 uncultured Thiotrichaceae bacterium
GTTTGGCGGATACCGATTGAGAAACCATCTGCATCACCACCTGCGTCAGCAGCTGTACCGTCTGAACGACCGTATGTACCCATTTGATACAATGTGTTACCAGCTTCACCATCAATAGTTGAATACTGAGCATACACTGTTGTGCTCTTGCTAAACGCATGATCATAGCCAATTGAAAGCATGGTAGCTTCATCAGACTGCACATCGCCATCAGCTACATAGTATTGACCTTTGATTGTACCTGCAGAAGATACTTTAGAAGCAGCACCAAGACCTACGATGTCACGATCAGAACCGCTTACGCCAGCTTCATCAGCTATTGCTTGATACATACCCACTACTTTAGTGTTACCCATCTTGTAAGTAGCACCTAAACGGTATGAAGACTCATCCTCAACGGCAGTCGCGATTGGAGCACCATTCGCATCTGTATCATACCATTCTTTATTATGACTTTCGAAAGCAGCAAGCAGAGAAAGTGGGCCAGAAGCGTAAATACCGCTCAAACTTAGTGCCCCTCTATCATCACCGCCATTTTCAGTTACATATGCAAGCATACCTTGGAAACCACCCATTTTAGGTGTTTGGTAAGCAACTACATTGTTAGGACGTATATCCCAGTTAGCGCCTTTACCACGAGCAACCATATTGTAGTTAGAACCGATCTGTGTAGACCAACCCAAGTCAAGCTTACGGCCAACGGTTTTGTAAGGCGTGTCGTGACGACCAACCAAAACTGCACCAAAACCACCCGCCAGGCCAACAACCTGGTTACGATTGCTAAGGTTAGCACCGTTACCACCTGTGTCTGTACCGAACTCAGCTTTGTAGATACCCTTCATGCCACCAGCTAGGTCAGCAGAACCTTTGATACCGATACGTGAAGAGTTTGAAGATACAGATGTGCTTTCAATAGCACCATCTACTGCATCAATAGACCCGTGAAGCTGCCCGTAAAGTGTTGCGTCAGCTGCTGCTGTTGCAGATAAACCAGCAGCTATTGCCAAAACTAGTAATTTTTTCATAATATTGACTCCTCATAGTCATTTAGAAATCCAACCGTTGTTAATATAGTTCGACTGATGTCATTAATCAACAACCATCTTTTCAAAAGATGAGCCTAATATGCACCCCTTGTTGCCTTATTGCAACATTTTTTGATAATACCCCCTAAAAAAACACAACACGTATTATCAACAAAGCAGAAAAAACAAGCTAAGCATATAAGAAATAAACACTTATCATTTACTTCTTATACGCAAAGCAGCCTTACTTAGCTACACTTTAGCGATAAGAATCAACCGTTGGGCAAGAACAAACGAGATTACGATCCCCGTAAACATTGTCTACACGATTCACTGTCGGCCAATACTTGCTTGTAGACAACACTCCTGCTGGAAGAATCGCCTCTGTCTGAGAATATGGACGCTCCCACGTGTTGGTAATATCAAACAAGGTATGCGGTGCATTGACTAATGGGTTGTTATCCGCAGGCCACTCACCCGCTTGAACCTTATTGATCTCATCACGAATAGCAATCATGGCATTACAAAAACGATCCAACTCATAAAGATCTTCTGATTCTGTTGGCTCAATCATAAGTGTTCCCGCAACAGGGAATGACATTGTTGGCGCATGGAAGCCATAATCCATTAAGCGTTTCGCGATATCTTCTTCCGTTACCCCCGATTCTGCTTTGATTGGACGGATATCAATAATACATTCGTGCGCAATCATGCCATTCGCACCGCGATATAAAACAGGATAATGCGCTTCGAGACGTTTCCCAATATAGTTAGCATTAAGAATGGCAATCTCCGTTGCGCGCTTCAGACCCGCTGCCCCCATCAACTTGATATATACCCATGAAATCGGGAGGATTGCTGCGCTCCCATAAGGTGCAGCCGATACCGCGCTATTATCTGCGTCAACACCATCCACACTATTAACCGCATGATTGGGTAAGAAAGGCGCTAAATGTGATTTTACACCGATTGGCCCCATACCTGGCCCGCCACCACCATGTGGAATACAGAACGTTTTGTGTAAATTCAGATGTGACACATCAGAACCAAACTTACCTGGCTTAGATAAACCTAACTGAGCATTTAAGTTCGCACCATCCATATAGACCTGCCCACCATTCTCATGAATGATTTCGCAGACTTTCACTATCTCTTCTTCAAAGACACCGTGCGTCGATGGATAAGTTACCATCACACACGATAAATTATCTTTGTTCGCTTCAGCTTTTGTACGGAGGTCTTCTACATCGATATTGCCGTTATCATCACACTCAACAATGACCACTTTCATTTGCGCCATAATCGCTGACGCTGGATTCGTACCGTGTGCAGAGCTTGGAATTAAACACACATCACGATGCTCTTGCCCAAGGCTTGCATGATAACGACGAATCGCTACCAAACCTGCATATTCACCCTGAGCGCCTGAGTTAGGCTGCATTGACATATCGTCATAACCCGTCACCTCAATCAGCCAATCTTTTAATTCCTGGATCATTTGACGATATCCCACCGTTTGCTCATTCGGTGCAAACGGGTGAATATCTGCAAACTCAGGCCACGTAACGGGGATCATTTCACTGGTGCTGTTTAGCTTCATGGTGCAGGAGCCCAGTGGAATCATGCCATGCGCCAATGAAAAGTCTTTATTTTCAAGACGCTTTAAGTAGCGCAACATTTCTGTTTCAGAATGATGCGTATTGAAGACTTCATGTGTAAGGAATTGACTGGTACGTCTGGCACCATCTGGAATACTACTCGTGGTTTGCGCAGCAACGTCAAGATCAGCAAGCGTTAAACCATGCCCTTCCCCAAGAATGACATCGAATAACTCTTCCACATCAGCTGACACTTTCCGCTCATCAAGACTGATTCCTAATTTATCCGCATCAATAACACGAAAGTTGATACCCGCTTCCGTTGCCCGCTGATTAACAGCCTGCTGATCACTAACTACAATAGTCAAAGTATCAAACCAACTGTCATTCACTAACTCAATACCTTTTTGCTTCAGACCCAAGGCAAGAATCGTGGTTAGGCGATGAATACGCTGAGCAATGGTGTTTAAACCTTTGGGACCATGATAAACCGCATAGAATGAGGCCATATTGGCTAACAAAGCCTGAGCAGTACAAATATTCGATGTGGCTTTTTCACGACGGATATGTTGCTCACGTGTTTGCATTGCCATGCGTAAGGCTTGATTGCCTTTACTATCAATCGATACACCAATAATACGGCCTGGCATCGTACGTTTGAATTTATTACGAGTTGCAAAGAACGCCGCATGCGGCCCTCCATACCCCATTGGCACACCAAAACGTTGCGCCGACCCCATCACAACATCCGCCCCCATTTCACCTGGCGATTTAAGCATCACCAAGCTCATTAAGTCTGCAGCCACACATACCAAGGCTTTATTATCATGTGCCTTTTGTATGATTGTCTCCAAGTCACTCACTTCACCCGTGCTACCTGGATATTGCACAAGCACACCAAAGAACTCATCTTTTTCCAGCTCGGTCGTTACATCACCGACAAGCAATTCAAAATCAAAATATTGGGCGCGGGTTTTAAGTACGTCAATCGTTTGAGGATGCACATCAGGAGCAATCAAGAATTTATTCGTCTTTAAACGGTTTGATCGCTTACAAAGCGACATCGCTTCCGCCGCTGCCGTCGCCTCATCTAACAGGGAGGCATTGGCAATCTCCATACCGGTAAGATCTGTCACCATCTGTTGGAAGTTTAATAAACCCTCTAAACGACCTTGTGAAATTTCTGGCTGATAAGGCGTGTAGGCCGTATACCAGCCAGGATTTTCCAATACATTACGTAAGATAACGGGGGGTACAACGGTGTCGTAGTAGCCCATACCGATATAGGACTTTGCAATCTTATTTTGCTTTGCCAGATCGGCAAGATACCCAAGGACTTCCGGCTCAGAGAGACTTCCATCGAGTGCTAAGGGTTCCTTCGTATGAATACTGGCAGGAACTGTTTTTTTAACTAGCTCATCTATACTAGATATATTCAATGCCGCCAGCATCTTCTCAATCGCGTCCGTTTCTGGACCAATATGGCGACCAACAAAATCATCGTGTTGTGCTAGAACGTCTAACGAACGGGTATCTTGATTACTCATAATTTCTTTCTACATAAATGAAAAAAGCCAACGCTAAGTGGCTTTTCTGGTTTCAGGAGCGACTAAAACATTCTTTAACTGTTTTTGCACGACTGAAGCCGCGCTCCCAATCCATTTATAGACATGGATTAGAACATCAGTATATTCATGACAAAATGGGAAACATTTTGCCTTAGTTAATCATGATGAAGTATGCGCCACATACCCCACCGTGATGACCAACTATGCTTCAGCTTCTTCCGTGTAGGCTTCTGGTGTTAATAACTCACCAAGGTCTTCCATAGAATCAAGCTTCATAGTGAAAATCCAACCTTCACCGTAAGGATCTGTATTCACAGTTTCTGGAGCGTCGTCCAATGCTTCGTTGACCTCTGTAACTTCACCCGTAAGAGGTGCATACATATCAGATGCTGCTTTTACAGACTCCAAAACACCCGTTGCATCATCTGCACCGTATTCTGTATCAATTTCAGGAAGTTCAACGAATACGATATCGCCCAATAGTTCCTGTGCGTGGTCGGTAATACCCACCGTCACTGTACCGTTACCATTGTCACGAACCCATTCATGGCTTTTCGTGTATTTTAAATCGTCAGGGATATTACTCATGGTTATGCCTCCAAAAGGGATTTTCCGTTACGAACAAACATCGGCTTAACAACGTTAGCCTTTAGTTGTTTGCCGCGAATTTCAACTGTACAAGTATCACCGATATCAACGGGTACTCGTGCCATAGCAACTGCTTTTTTTAATGTCGGTGAAAATGTACCACTGGTAATTTCACCTTCACTACCATTATCTGTAATCACTTTTTGGTGTCCACGTAAAACACCACGGCCTTCTAATACAAGACCCACAAATTTTTGTGTTTTCTCTGCCGCCTTTTCTTTTGCTAATGCTGTACGGCCAATAAAGTCGCGATCCTCCGGTTGCCACGCAACGGTCCAACCCAGCCCTGAGATTAAAGGAGAGGTTGTTTCATCCATATCAGTACCATAGAGGTTCATTCCCGCCTCAAGACGCAAGGTATCGCGCGCGCCTAGACCAATAGGTTCAATGCCTGCCGCTTTGAGTGCATCCCATAGCTCAGCAGCCTCTTCATTAGGCACCATGATTTCGAAACCATCTTCACCCGTATAACCCGTACGTGCGTAAAAAGTTTCACCCATTGGATATGCGTAAAAAGGTTTAAGTGCATCGACTTTTTCTGCGGTTTCAGCATCTAACAAGCCCAACGCTTTCGCTCGGGCATTTGGCCCTTGTACCGCAATCATTGCAAGGTCATCACGCTCCGCAATATCAACGGAAAAGTTTTCAACTTGTTTGGTAATCCAGGCAAGATCTTTATCACGCGTTGCAGCGTTAATAACCATGCGATAGTGAATATCGGAGAGATAATAGACAATGAGGTCATCAATCACACAACCGTCCTCATTGAGCATACAACTGTACAGCGCCTTACCTGGCTCTTTTAGTTTGGCGACATCGTTAGCGATAAGGTGGCGTAGGAATGATTTAACATCTTCCCCCGTAAAATCGACGACGACCATGTGTGACACATCAAACATGCCGGCATCAGTGCGCACTTGATGATGTTCTTCAAGTTGTGAGCCATAGTGAATTGGCATCTCCCAACCAGCAAAATCAACCATTTTGCCACCTGCTTCGAGGTGCTTGTCATAGAGTGCAGTCTGTTTAGGGGTATTTTCCGTATCGGTCATTTTCTCTCCAGTTGCCTTTTTACGGGCGTACAAAGGGGTAATCTGCTGTTGCAGACTTCCGCCCCTCTGTCCTGAAACCTGAGAGATTCCCTCTTGCAAGGTTACTACCCTTCGGTGGACACACGGTTGTGCATCGCTCTCCAGAGTCGAATGAAATCGGTGTGTAGATCTCTAAACAAGCAGTCCTGGTACCTGAGCGTTTCCGGACGTGTTGCGCCTTCGGTGTTTTCGTCGTTGCGAAAACTCTCCTGCTTGTTAAATTCGCTGGGTAACTATACCCAAGCATACTTATAAAAACTATTTTTTTTGCTTCGATATGGTCAAACCTTAACCAAAAAGACGGCTTCAGGTACAAGCTATTTACATTTTGGGATATTCGACATAATCGTACACATCACCAACAGCACTCATGAATTATTTTTATTGACACTCAGGTTCTGTTAAGACTCAGTAATCTAGAATGAATCGGCAACAAAAAAACCACAAACACAACAAAACTCCGATAAACGTATCAAAAAAACAACAAAAATCACTTAACTTGATTTAAATCAACTATAGATTTAGATAATTAGAATATACTTATATTCAAATTTAGCTCTAGGATCTCGTTTCATACAGATACATATTTGAAACCACATGAAGCCATGAAAAAATATATAACCAGTAGTGTCATATTACTCATAACTTTAATGATGTTTACGAAACCTGCTCTTGCAGAACAACCAAAAGATTCACTGCATGAGAAGATATTTTCTAACTTTGAAGATAATAAGCACATTAAGTTAGTCCAGTATCTTTACAAGATGACTTATAAGAAACGCAGCCTTCAAGTCACTGCGACTGCCTATACCTCACACAAAAACCAAACAGACAGCACGCCAGATATTGCAGCTTGGGGAGACCGCTTAACACCAGACATGAAAGTCATCGCAGTCTCACGGGACCTACTTAACGAATACGGGCTCACTCGTGGAAGCCACGTTAGAATAATAGGTCTACCTGGCAAATACGTGGTTCTCGACAAAATGAATAAGCGCTGGAAAAAGAAAATAGATATTTATATGGGGAAAGATTTAAACAAAGCATTCCAGTGGGGACAAAAAAAAGTCATTATTGAATGGGCTTCATAGAACAAGCCCCACACTCCCAATAAAAAGGGCGGAACATGATCAACATGTTCCGCCCTTTTTATATCCGCTTATAAAAAATGACTTTCTACAAGCCAAACCCATTCAGTAAAATCAGGACAATTTGCAAGCCTAGAATCACTACTAAAGGCGACAAATCAACCATTGCAACAGGCGGAATAACTCGTCTTACAGGTCGCAACAAGGGATCTGTCAGACTGTTCAAGATTGGCACAATAGGATTCCCATGCGCCGAACCAACCCAACTAATGATCGCCTGGATAATCAAAGCAATGATATAAATCCACACAATCATTCGTAACAAGTCGCCGAGAATCAACTTAACTAAGTTTTGATCCATAAAACTTGCACCAGCAATAAGCGACATTAAAAACACTTCTAACGCTTTCAGTCCTAGCGATGCAACAACGGCAGATGTATCGACTTTTCCAACGGAAGGAATAAATCGACGCAGAGGAATAATCACCGGATTCGTAATTTTGATAATAAACTGTGAAATCGGATTATAAAAATCCGCCTTCGACAAGCCCAACATCATGCGTACTAACAATAATGTTATGTAAAGATTGAACAACGTACTTACAAGAAATACAAGAACGTCCTGCAGTGCTCCCATTAAACCAACTCCTTAATCTAGATTTTGGGCATAATAATGCCTAACTTTTTCCTAATTGAAACGAATATTTAACCTTGTGCAAGCTCTCTTGCCCTTTCCTTTGCCGCAGACATCGCTTGAGCCACCATTTCTGGCAACTGTTTTTCCGTCAAAACAGCCAGCGCAGCAGCGGTTGTTCCCCCTTTTGAAGTCACTTTTTGGCGTAAGATAGCGACATCATCGTCACTTTCAAGCGCCAATTTTGCGGACCCCAAAGCGGTTTGCAATACAAGCAGACGCGCTTGCTGCTCGTCAAGCCCTAGCTCTTTTGCTGCAGTTTGCATCGCCTCCATAAACAGGAAAAAATATGCAGGGCCACTTCCAGAGACCGCTGTTACCGCATCTAATTTTGCTTCATCTTCTAACCAGATGGTAATGCCCACGGAACGCATCACCATTTCAGCGAGACTTCTTTGTTCATCCGAGACTGCAGGGCTTGCGAATAACCCCGTTGCTCCAGCCTGTACCAAAGCAGGGGTATTCGGCATACAGCGAACTGTTGAAATTTCATCTCCCAACCACTCACGCATACTTGCAAGGGTGACTCCGGCAGCGATCGAAATAATGAGCAGCTTTTGCTCCTGAACACTATTACTGATGGACTCACACACTCGCTGAAAAATCTGTGGTTTTACAGCTAACACAACAATATCCACACCCTCTATTGCCAATACATTGTCAGTGAAGCCTTCAATATTGGAAGAGTACTGATAAATGGTAGCTAACTGCTCGACATCTGGATCAGAGACTCGGATTTGCATATCTGTCGAATCTTGTATTAACCCAGCAACTAAACTACGAGTCATATTCCCCGCACCGATAAACGTAATGATTTTTTTCATAATTTTTTCACATTCCTTTTTTAAACGGCCAGTCTCTAAATCGCCAAGCGAGCACCGAAGATTGCTGTACCAATTCTTACCATTGTCGCACCTTCTGCGATCGCCGCTTCCATATCATTAGTCATCCCCATTGATAAGGTATCTAATGCAAAGCCTTGTGCATTAAGGGATTCGTATAATTCACGAACCTGCGCAAAAGCCATGCGCTGCGCTTGGAAATCCTTTGTCACTGCTGGAATTGCCATTAAACCGCGAATACACAAATGTTCAAGCGTTGACATCTCCTCCATCAGGGGGAGAACTTGATCAGGCAATAAACCTGACTTGCTGCTTTCTTTGCTGATATTAACTTGTAGACAAACCTGCAAGGGAGATTGATCAACGGTACGCTGTTCATGCAAGCGTTTCGCTATTTTCAAACGATCAACGGAATGTACCCAGGTTGCATATTCTGCGACCCATTTAGTTTTATTCGACTGCATCGGGCCGATGTAATGCCATTCTGCTGCTTTTACACTTTCCTGTTGAGCCTTCTCCGCCATTTCTTGTGCATAGTTTTCACCAAATGCGACTTGCCCGCAAGCCATGGCCTCCTCTATATCCTCAAGAGGCTTAGTTTTACTTACTGCCAGTAATTTAACACTATTTTCAGATCGTTGATAACGCTGCTCTGCCTCGCGTATTCGTCTGCCGATTATCTGGAGGTTGTCACAGATTATCTCACTCATATGCTAGTTTGTCCGTTCAGAATAACAATAAGGGTAGCTCTATTAATCAGGATTTTTGTTCGAGAGCAAGGCAGATGATTTTTGAGAACCGCTATGTACACAAAGTACATGAGGATCGCAGAAAAGCATCCAACGCCGCAATCGGGCAAAAAGACTATGAATAGAGATACCCGTAAAATAAAGAATAAGAATCGCTATGGATATTACACAACTTCTTGCCTTCGGGGTTAAAAATAAAGCGTCTGATTTACACCTTTCAGCAGGCCTACCACCGATGATTCGTGTAGATGGTGATATGCGCCGCATTAATATGCCCGAACTTGAGCATAAAGATGTGCATGACATGGTGTATGACATCATGAATGATAATCAACGCAGAGACCTTGAGGAAAAATGGGAAACGGATTTTTCCTTTGAATTGCCAGGCGTTGCACGCTTTCGTGTCAATGCTTTCAATCAAAACCGTGGTGCAGCTGCGGTATTTCGTACCATCCCAAGTGAGATTCTTACTTTAGAAGCCATTAACGCTCCACCTATTCTCAAAAAACTGTCCATGAAACCTCGCGGACTGGTCTTGGTAACTGGCCCAACCGGATCAGGTAAATCAACCACCCTCGCAGCGATGATTGATTATAAGAATGCTACTGAACATGGTCACATTCTAACGATAGAAGATCCGATTGAATTTGTGCATGAAAGCAAGAAAAGCCTAGTCAATCAACGTGAAGTGCATCGTGATACCCAAGGCTTTGATGCAGCTTTACGCTCAGCCTTGCGTGAGGATCCTGACACCATTCTAGTTGGCGAAATGCGTGATCTGGAAACCATTCGACTCGCTCTATCTGCTGCTGAAACGGGCCACCTGGTATTTGGAACACTCCATACCACCAGTGCCCCAAAAACTATTGACCGTATTGTGGACGTATTCCCTGCGGCAGAAAAAGAGATGGTTCGTTCAATGCTGTCAGAGTCTTTGCAGGCCGTTATCTCACAATCACTATTAAAGAAAGTCGGTGGCGGACGGGTTGCTGCCCATGAAATCATGATCGGCACTCGCGCTATCCGCAGCATGATTCGTGAAAACAAAATCGCACAAATGAAATCCACACTGCAAACCAGCTCTGGTGAAGGCATGCAGACACTGGATCAATGCTTACAAGATCTGGTCACTATGGGCATGATCACGCGTCAGGATGCAATTGCTAAAGCTGACAACCCTGAAGCATTCCGTCAAGGTGCAATGGTATAGGATTTCAGATATGGATAAAGATAGTGCCATTCAATATGTACACAGCCTCATGCATGCGATGCTGGAGAAGGAAGGATCGGATTTATTTATTGCCGTTGATGCTCCCCCAAGCATTAAGCTGAATAATGAAGTGGTTCCTTTGTCCAATCAAAAACTAACGCCAGAACAAGCACGGGTTCTCGTTCGGTCAATTATGAATGATCGTCATTTGAAGGCGTACGAACGTGATTTGGAATGTAACTTTTCTATCAGTTTGCCTGAAGTTGCGCGCTTTCGTGTCAATGCCTTTACTCAGCAAGAACATGCGGGCATGGTACTGAGACATATCCCTACAGAAATTCCCCATATTGGAAAACTAGGCCTCCCTCCAGTGATGAAAGAACTCACCACCACAAAGCGAGGCTTGATTATCATGGTGGGAGCAACAGGCTCAGGTAAATCAACCACATTGGCCTCTATGGTTGGCTACCGTAATCAAAATACTGCCAGTCATATTGTTACCATCGAAGACCCTATTGAGTTTATCCATAAAAATAATAAATCCATCATTACTCAACGTGAAATTGGTATTGACACCCTTGACTATGATATCGCTCTGAAAAATACACTTCGGCAAGCACCCGATGTTATTCTTTTAGGTGAGGTTCGTGACCGGGAAACCATGGAATATGCCATTGCCTATGCGGAGACGGGTCACCTTTGCATGACCACCTTGCACGCTAATAATACCAACCAGGCGATTGACCGTATCATCAATTTTTTCCCTGAAGAGCGCCGCCAACAATTACTGATGGATCTTTCTTTGAATTTGAAAGCCATTATTTCTCAGCGTTTAACACGACGTGCTGATGGCAAAGGCCGCGTCCCTGCTGTTGAAATATTAATTAATTCACCCTTGATGAGTGATTTAATTCTCAATGGCAGCGTCGGAGAAATGAAAGAACTCATTGCCAAATCTAACGAGCAAGGCATGTGTACTTTCGACCAAACACTATTTCGCCTTATTGACTCTGGACTAATTACCTTCAAAGAAGGCTTACGACATGCAGATTCGATTAATGACCTCCGTCTACAGCTTAAGCTCAATAGCAAGAACGCCTCTAAAGATGACGTTTTCCGCGGCACCGAAACAATGTCGATGGAAGATGTGCCCGAAACCTTTTTTTAAATAAGCTATGAAAATAACCCCCTACCTTGAGGCGATGGTCAAACAAGACGCATCCGATCTTTACCTGACTACTGACGCACCTGCCTGTTTAAAAATCATGGGCAGCTTACATCCTCTGACTAAAGAAACCATGCGCGAAGGCAACATCGCCGTACTTGCGCAAGATCTGTTAAGTGACGAAGAATGGAAGATCTTCCAAACAGAAAAAGAAATGAATAGAGGCCTTTCTATCAAAGATCTTGGTCGATTTCGCACGAATATTTATTTCCAACGCGGCGAAGTGTCAATGGTCATTCGTCATATTCGCTCTGAGGTTCAAAAACCTGAAGACTTGAATATGCCAGCGGTGTTGAAAGATTTAGTCATGGGAGGAGAAGGCTTGATTCTTTTTGTTGGCTCAACTGGCTCAGGCAAATCAACATCGATGGCATCCTTGATCCAATACCGGAACTTAAATCATGCGGGCCATATACTAACCGTTGAGGATCCAATAGAATTTGCTTTCAAGCATGAAAAATCAATTATTGGACAACGCGAAGTTGGTTACGACACACTGAGCTATCAAAATGCCATGCGCGAAGCCATGCGCGAAGCACCTGATTTGATCATGATCGGGGAAACACGCGATACTGAAACGATGGAAGCTGTCATGGGCTTTGCCGATACTGGCCACTTGGTTATCTCAACACTGCACGCCACGAATACCACTCAGGCATTAGAGCGTATTCTATACATGTATCCACCTGAGCAAAAAAGCCGTATCCTGATGGATCTATCTCTCAACCTGAAAGGCATTGTTGCGCAACGATTGGTTCCTGATACAAAAGGCGGGGTTGTGCTTGCATCTGAAGTGCTGGTAAATACACCTTTCATTTCTGAAACTATTCGTAATGGAAACTTTCCCAATATTCAAGAACTGTTAGAAAAAGGCAAGAGCGATGGCATGCACACCTTTGATCAATCTTTGTTAAAACTCTATCGTCACGGCGCAATTACTCGTGAAAAGGCACTTGAGCATGCAACTTCACGTAATAACCTTGATTGGCAGCTAAACTTCGAAAACAAAAAAGAGAAGCAAAACAGTGAACCCTATACAAGCTACACGGGGGGGACAAAAGAAGAGCAGGCGAAAGAATCAGCGAAAACAACTCACGACATTTCCAGAGAGGCATTGCCTGAACTGAATTAAAGCAAAAAAACAACCAAAGAAAACCGCACTTTCAAAGTGCGATTTTCTTACTGATTATCAAGCGTAAAATTTATCGTTTATCCATCATGTCATGAATGATTGGCGTCAAGATAATTTCCATTGCCATTCCCATCTTGCCTCCAGGCACAACAATCGAGTTACGACGTGACATAAATGAATCAGGAAGCATATTCAATAAATATGGAAAATCGATTTTGAATTTTGCAGGTTCTTTGAAACGAATAACCACAAAACTCTCATCAGGCGTTGGGATATCACGTGCAATAAATGGGTTTGATGTATCAACGGTTGGTACACGTTGGAAGTTAATATCCGTGTGTGAAAATTGAGGTGTGATGTGTTTAATGTAATCAGGCATCCTACGCAGGATCGTATCCACGATCGCCTCTTCAGAATAACCACGCTCGGCACTATCACGATGAATCTTCTGAATCCACTCCAAGTTTACACTGGGTACAACACCAACCCCTAAATCAACATGCCTGGCAACATCATAACCATCACCCTGAACCAAACCATGTAGCCCCTCATAGAAAAGAATATCTTTTCCTGTTTCTACATCTTCCCACGGTGTAAATTCCCCGGGAGCTTTATCACAACCGAGACGCTTATTATGCTCATCTGCTTCACTATCATTATGTAAGTAATAACGTTTTTTACCTGTCCCCGTTCTACCAAAGTTCTCGAATAAAGTTTCAAGTGCTTTAAAGTCATTCGACTCTGGACCGAAATGGCTAAAATTATTATTGCCTTTTTTTTCAGCTTTTGCTACTTCAACTTTAAATTGGGTGCGACTTAAACTATGAAAACTGTCTCCTTCGATAATTGCTGGGGAAATTTCGTTACGTCGGAAAATATTCTCGAATGCACGCTTAACAAATGTTGTACCTGCACCCGATGAACCCGTAACAACCACAATAGGATGTTGTGCTGACATATATAGCTCCTTAGAAAAAAGTAGTTTTAGAACCTGTGTAAACCTTTGCCGCTTTAGGAGTCATGAGAAATAAAATTAGACATATTCATCCACCACGTTTTGCGTGCAAAGATCTTTAAAATAAGTCGAGCGACAGAAATCTATCACCAGAAAATCTGATGACACCAAACCCATTCGCTGTAATAGATAGGCAAATCTTCTTTATGTGCAATCGCTGAGAACTGCACCGAATTGGGACTGTGATAACAGAATAGGCATCAAATCAGACCAGCATTCTACCTAAAAATGACAGAGATGCCATCAAAAGGAATAAATACCCCTTATAACAGCCTATCACTTTCAACCGCTCAATCACTGAAATCAAGAGACTTTGCTTAAAGAGTTTTGGTTTTTTCTCTCTTCACGTAAAAACACAAAGTGAGTAAATATTTCCCTACGCAGACCTGAGCAATAACCCCTTATTTAACCCTCAAAAAAACAACATTCGGCAAACCAACACATATTTTTTAGAACGAACCACGAATAGGATTAGCAGCGTAAATTCATCAACTTAAACTAAACACCAAAACCTAACAGCAACATTTACCAGACAATCGGTACCCTTTCACAGACTAAGAAACAATTCTATGAATTTAATAAAATAAAAGACACTTATCCTACTTTTCCACAGATTCTGTGGATAACTCTGTGTACAACTCTTTTAATAACGCCTCTCATCCGCAGTAGATCAAGGCGTTTATCACTTTCCGCCAAAATAGCGGGAAAACAATATAAATATAATAATCAAACAGTTACGTATCTCAAGAAAAATTTAACGCATCCCAAAAGAAATTTTTGTCAACATTTTTTTACAAAAAATAGAGATGTGTATAAAGTCAAAACAGCTCGATAAATGAGCAACCACAACATCTTGTGTTTTACACTTAACTTAAACCAATATGAATTACCAATGAACAACGACTTAAGTACTAATGGATATATTCTTAATCAACTATCAATCATAACCATTCAGACTGTCTTGAGCTATGCTTCTTCCCTGCGAAAAAAAATATTTTTCTATTTAATATCAAAAAGATAAAAGATTATACCTCATCCACACCAGATACACATTGGGCGACTAAATCGACATAAAAAGATAAACAGGGTGAACTACAAGCCAAAGCTTTAGATTTTCTCAATCCCATATCCACTGATTTCTGATAAACTGTGCGCTCAATTTTTATTCCTAACTCCCCCTATGACTTCATCATCAAAACGAATTGGCTTTGTAAGCCTTGGCTGCCCAAAAGCACTGGTTGATTCTGAGCGTATCCTGACGCAACTCCGCACCGAGGGATATGAACTTTCCTCTACCTATGATGATGCCGATATGGTGGTTATTAATACCTGCGGCTTTATTGATGCTGCCGTACAAGAATCACTTGATACTATTGGTGAAGCGCTACATGAGAACGGCAAGGTTATTGTTACTGGTTGCCTTGGAGCTGATTCTGAGAAAGTGTTGAACGCTTATCCTGATGTATTAGCGGTATCTGGCCCACATGCCTATGAAGAAGTCATGGGTGCGGTACATGAGCACTTACCTGCTCCACATGATCCCTTTACCGATCTTGTACCACCGCAGGGTCTGAAACTAACTCCCAAACATTATGCTTATTTAAAGATTTCTGAGGGCTGTAACCATAGCTGCTCCTTCTGCATTATTCCGTCGATGCGTGGCAAGCTGGATAGTTATCCGATTGGTAACGTCTTACAAGAGGCGGAAAACCTGGTTAATGCCGGTGTAAAAGAATTATTGGTGGTTTCACAAGATACTAGCGCCTACGGTCTAGATGTTAAATATCGCACTGGTTTCTGGAACGGCAAACCCATTAAGTCACATATACAACAACTCGCAGAAGTATTAGGCGAGATGGGCGTTTGGGTACGTTTACATTATGTATACCCGTATCCACATGTAGACAACCTCATTCCCTTGATGGCTGAGGGAAAAATTCTTCCGTATCTAGACATTCCGTTCCAGCATGCAAGCCCACGTATTTTGAAAGATATGCGCCGCCCTGCTCACGCTGAAAAAGTATTAGAACGTATTCATAAATGGCGTGAGATATGCCCGGATATTGCCATTCGCAGCACCTTCATCACAGGCTTCCCTGGCGAAACCGATGAAGATCATCAGACAATGCTCGATTTTCTGCAAGAAGCACAATTAGACCGTGTGGGTTGCTTCACTTACTCCCCTGTTGAAGGCGCTTCTGCAAATGATCTCGCCAATCATGTTCCAGAAGACATTCAGGAAGCACGCCTTGAAGAATTTATGCAGCTACAAGCGAAAATCAGTCACAAAAAACTCAATCAGAAAATTGGCCAGCGTTTAATAGTCCTAACCGATGACACGGAAGACAACATGACAATTGCCAGAAGTTATGCCGACGCACCTGAGATTGATGGCGTGGTATATATTGATGGTGTAGAGCTAGAACCCGGGCAATTTGCTGAAGTAGAGATTACACATAGTGATGAACATGATCTGTGGGGGAAACTGATTGAAAATCAGTAAACACCCTTTATAGGGTTAGGCATGTAAGGATATTCCATGTAGAATCGCCCACAATAATGCAGGTGGAATTAAACGTATGAATCCAGAATTTTTAGATTTTGAACAACCCATTGCTGAGCTTGAGGCAAAAATTGAAGAGCTACGTTATGTTGATAGCTCAGATGTCAACTTGGGTGAACAAATTGAACAACTTGAAAGCAAAGTTGATTCACTAACAAAATCTATTTTTTCTAAACTGACACCTTGGCAAATTTCACAACTTTCTCGGCATCCAAAACGCCCCTATACCAACGATATTATCAAATTGTTATTCACTGACTTTCAGGAACTACATGGTGATCGCGCCTATGGGGATGACCCAGCCATTGTGGGTGGTTTAGCACGTTTTGAAGGCCGTCCCGTCATGGTTATTGGTCATCAAAAAGGCAAAGACACCAAGCAGAAAGTCTATCGCAATTTCGGCATGCCAAAGCCAGAAGGCTACCGTAAAGCCTTGCGTTTGATGAAAATGGCGGAGAAATTCCATATTCCTATTATTACCTTCATTGATACACCTGGTGCTTACCCAGGTATTGGTGCAGAAGAGCGTGGACAAAGTGAAGCCATTGCTCGTAATCTTTTCGAAATGGCAAAACTTCGCACCCCCATTATCGCCACCATTATTGGTGAAGGTGGTTCAGGTGGAGCATTAGCTATTGGTGTTGCGGATCGTGTAATGATTATGGAATATGGTACTTACTCGGTTATCTCACCTGAAGGTTGTGCATCAATCTTATGGAAAGATGCAAGCAAAGCATCAGATGCAGCTGAAGCACTCGGCATCACCTCTGATCGTTTGAGCAAACTTGGATTGGTTGACCAAGTCATTGCTGAACCTCTAGGTGGCTCACATCGTGACTACGAAGGCATGGCAGTTAATCTTCGAGAAGCACTGCAAAGCGGCTTGCGTGATATTAAAGCACTCAGCATGGATAAATTATTAGATCGCCGATATTCACGTTTGATGTCTTACGGACAGTTCTCAGAATAACTACTATGTGAGGAATCATGGCTATCTTCGATTCCCAAACTGTTGTTAATAAATTACTTGATGCAGCTCCCAGCAAACAATTTTTGATCGGTTACAGTGGCGGCCTTGATTCTCACGTACTGCTACACTTTCTTAGCCAGGCAAGAAACCTCACCCCCTCTATTACGGTACGTTCCCTCTATGTTGATCACGGCTTACAAGCAGAATCGCAACAATGGGCAACACATTGCCAAACGATTGCTGACTCATTAAACATTGACCACCAAACGACTCAACTTAACCTCCAACTTCAATCGGGTGAGAGCGTTGAGGCCGTTGCACGCAACGCTCGTTACCAAGCATTCTCAGACTCAATTCAAACCAATGAAATACTGCTGACTGCGCAACACCAAGATGATCAAGCGGAGACCCTGCTTCTCCAACTCATGCGTGGCGCCGGGTTAGATGGATTAAGTGCCATGCCCTATCGAAAAGAATTAGAAGCTTACACGCATATTCGCCCACTACTCGATCTGACACGCAAACAACTCGAAGAGTATGCCAACAAATTTCAGCTAGATTGCATTACTGACCCCAGTAATACTGATACACGTTTTGATCGCAATTTTCTTCGCCAAAAAATTTTTCCAGCCTTACAAGAACGTTGGCCAACCATCTCGAATACGATCATGCGAAGCGCTTCTCATCTTTCAGAAAGTCGCACTCTGTTGGAAGATTATATACAGCTGGATATGCCAACATTTAGAGGTACTCGAACGAACACCTTATCTATCCAAGCACTGCAAACGACTTCTATCAATAAACAAAAAGCCATTATTCGTTACTGGATCAAAGAGCAAGGATTTCTAACACCCTCAAGTAGCAAGCTCACTCACTTGTTTTCAGATGTAATAAATGCCAAAGAAGGTTCAACCCCACTTCTCGAATGGAAAAATACTGAAATAAGACGCTTTCAAGATGATTTACACATTATAAACCCACCACCCAAACTTTCCACAAACACTTGTTTTGAATGGGATATTCAGGGGAACCTAACCATTCCACCGATCGCCAAAACTCTATCTCCAACATCTTTAGGAGACTTAGAAGAAGTTTTGCTCAAACAAAACTTTCCTGTTACCGTTCGCTTTCGACAAGGGGGAGAACGCATCAAAGCCCGCAGACAAGAACACTCCCAATCCGTTAAGAAACTACTACAAGCAGCGAATGTTCCACCATGGGAGCGCTCACGTATTCCCATGATTTATGCTGGAGAACAGTTGATTCAGGTAGTGGGTATTGCAACTATTGATAAACGAGATTTACTTGATGAAACACATTGAAAGCATTTTCGAAAAGATCCTCTGGAGCAGCCGCTTTATGGTTCTCGCTGCTGTTATAGCCAGTCTCGCAGCCGCCGTTGCGATCATGTACATGGCAACCATTGATGCATGGCAAATGATCAGCCACCTTGGTCATTACAGCTCAACCACTGGCGAGGCGAAGCAAATTCTTCGTACCGAAACGGTCACCCATGCCGTCGAAATTATTGATGGCTATCTACTAGCAACAGTTCTGATTATCTTCTCACTGGGACTATACGAGTTATTCATTAGTAAAATTAAGGAAGCAGAAAAATCGGCTACAGCCTCTAAAATCCTTGTCATCCATAGTCTCGACGATCTAAAAAACCGCCTGGCAAAAGTGGTGCTGATGATCCTTATTGTGAAATTCTTCGAATATGCCAATAAGCTGCCTTTCGATAATGCCACCGACTTACTCTATCTTGCTGCGGGTATCGCATTATTAGGCCTTGCTTTGTATCTTTCTCATGCAGCAGAACATCATCCTGCTGGCACTGATGACAAACACGATCATCACAGCTAATTATTTTCGAACACCCCCGTTTAAAACAGTGTCTCTTGACCCCATAAAACATGAGATGATAGCTTTGAGAAACATGTGCATTAAGGTGCACGAATTACTAATTTTATGAGGAACAGCCATGAGCGTTGAAACAGTGAATCCTGAAACAGAAGATGATTCTCTACTCGTTTTTACTGACGCAGCAGCAGCGAAAGTTAAAACACTAATCGAAGAAGAAGATAACGATAGCTTAAAGCTACGTGTTTTCGTTAGTGGCGGTGGCTGCTCTGGATTCCAGTATGGATTTACCTTTGCTGAAACTATTGATGATGGCGATACAGTCGTTGAAAAAGCGGGTGTTAACCTACTCGTTGACCCGATGAGCTTCCAATACCTTGTTGGTGCAGAAATTGATTACACTGAAGGTCTTGAAGGTGCGCAATTCGTTATTCGCAACCCGAATGCAACAACAACGTGTGGATGTGGCTCATCTTTTAACGTTTAACCATAAAACTTGCAAAGTGTGTTAAGTAAAACGAAGCCTGTTTCGACACGATAACTACCCCCCACATTTTGCGATGAAAAATGTGGGAGCGTATTGTAAAATACCTCCCACATAATTATTTCAGCGCTCTCCTTCTGGGCAATTTCATCATTAGCACGCAACGCAACTATGTCTACTGTTCATATCGTTATTCCTGCCCGCTATGGCTCATCTCGTTTACCTGGTAAACCATTGAAACTCATCGCTGGCAAAACCATGATTGAGCATGTCTACCGACAAGCAGAAAAATCGGGCTTTGAGAGTATTATCGTCGCCACCGATGATCAACGAATTGCCGACTGTGTTTCAGACTTCTCAGGCAATGCTATTATGACGCGCAACGATCACCCATCAGGTACGGATCGATTAGCCGAAGTCGCGACACTATCAGGCTGGGATGATGATGATATCGTCATCAATGTGCAAGGTGATGAACCTCTATTACCTCCCGAAACTATTCGCTATCTCGCTGAACTAACAGAAAACTCTAATGCACTGTTGAGTACATTGGCATGCCAAATTCACGAAGCTGATGATGTCTTCAACTCAAATATTGTAAAGGTGGTGATGGATCATCGCGGTTATGCCCATTATTTTAGTCGCGCCCCCATCCCCTACAATCGAAATCATTTCGGTGAAAAATCATTAGGCGACACAGCCTATTATCGACACATTGGTATCTATGCCTACCGTGTTAAAACGCTTAAGAAGATCCCAACACTCAGCGCATGTCCATTAGAGCAGGCTGAATCATTAGAACAACTACGCCCGATGTATCATGGCATCGAAATTCAGGTCGGCATCCTTGAAAAAGCGCCACCTCATGGCGTCGATACTGCTGAAGACCTCGCGCATGTTGAAGCTATCTTAGCCTCGGCTAGCGACGATTAAGCAACAGAGCAATATTCCATAAGTTAGGAATATATTCAGCGGCAACTCGCATTGATTTATCGTCCTTATTCCTCTTACTTTTCTCTACCAAATATGCGTAAAAGGTAGAGAATGATAATTCATGACCGTCATTCTCCATGGCAATCAACATCCGCTTTACATTGCCAGCCCCCCAATTAAACGCCACCAAAGTAAACATCCACGATTCGGCCTCACTAAAACCTGCAACATGCTGGAAATAAAACTGATAGCGATGTATGTGAATGAAAGCGGCTTCAGTACTTAAGTGCTCATGTGTTTGGATTTCTCGTACAGAAGAAATAATTAAAAGCGGTGATGCCTCTGGTAACCCCCGAATTTCCTGAATCACTTCAGGAATCATCTGCCAATAACCGTAATCATGCTCAGGGTTTCCCACATCAGCTCGCCAACCTGATTCCAAATAGGCAATCAAAAAGACAAATGATGGCATATCATCGCGTATTTCTTTTTCCAAATAGGGGTAACAACGCTTATGTGCTTTCACATATTTATTCGTGCTCTTACCATTCTTCCATTGAATATTATTTTTGACCCGTTTACTGACTTTATTAAACATTTCCAGGCCCTCATCATAAAGACTCTCGTCAATGATCGAAGCCAAGGTATTATGATGAAGCTCTGAATAGTCGTGCAGCTTCTTTGCACCATAGGCAAACTCTGAGCTGAGTAAGTAAATCCAACCCAGTAAACATCCTGTAACTATTTTTTTCATACATTTTTTTTGATACTCAATCACAACACTACTTACCCCACTCTTAAATATAAATGAGTACGTTCAACGCAGCTATTGCAACACGCTAGCAAACTGAGTAGTTGAGGCAGAGAATATGATAATCCCTTATACTGCACCACCCAATATTAGCGTCGATTAGCCATGTCAGTTACCCACATCATTCTAAAAAAAGGCCGAGACAAATCCATTCGGGCAAAACACCCATGGATTTTCTCGGGAGCAATTCAGCATATCAAAGGAGAACCTGCTGCGGGAGATACGGTTGAAGTCTACTCACAGAATGGGGATATTTTAGGCTTAGGCGCTTGGTCACCAGAATCGCAAATTCAAGTTCGTATGTGGAAGATGGGCAAAGGTAAGATTGACCGCGAGTTCTTCAAACAACGCATCGAGTCCGCTCTCCAGCAACGTGCCACTATTGGTATCACCCACTTGAATACCGCCTTTCGCATAATCAATGCGGAATCTGATGGCATTCCCGGCATGGTTGTCGATAAGATGGGGGACTGGATAATCATGCAATGCCTATCAACAGGCGCAAACCATTGGAAGAATGACATTGCCGAAATCTTGATGGAATTAACAGGCTGCCGTGGCGTTTATGAACGTTCTGACGTTGCCATTCGTAAAAAAGAGGGCTTGCAAGAAACTAAAGGCTGTTTAAAAGGTGAAGAACCTCCTGCTCATATCGACATTCTTGAAGAAGGTCGTCATTACCGTGTCGATGTGGTTAATGGGCATAAGACTGGGTTCTATCTCGATCAACGAGACAATCGTTCTCTAGTCGGACACTACGCGAAAGAGAAAACGGTACTTAACTGTTTTTCATACACTGGCGGGTTCGCCATTGCTGCAGCTTTAGGTAAAGCCAAGCATATCACCAGCATTGACGCGTCTTCACACGCACTCGAACACGCCCAACAAGCCTATGAACTCAACAAACTTGCTAGTAAACAAACAAAGAATATTTGTGGAGACGTCTTCAAGCTCCTTCGCGAATATGATCATGCAGGTAAGAGGTTCGACATGATTATTCTTGATCCGCCGAAGTTTGCTGAAAACCGTAGCCAAATCAAAAAAGCGGCTCGTGGTTACAAGGATATTAACCGTCTTGGCTTTAAACTCCTAAACCCGGGAGGACTACTATTCACCTTCTCCTGCTCTGGACTTATTGACGCAAACCTTTTCCAAAAAATCGTTTCAGATGCAGCATTGGATGCAGGCTGTGATGGGCAAATCATTCATAAACTGGCACAAGCTAGTGACCATCCTACCCGTTTAGCATTCCCAGAAGGCTTCTACCTGAAAGGTCTCGTCTGCCAAAAAATAATCTCATAAGTAATAATGGTAATCCAATCTATTTCCAATGATAATACACACGTACACAGCATAGGGGGCTTTGGTCTATCAATAAGACTCAATGTTAAGTCCTCCTTGCCCCCCTACTCTGGCTATTTAGAAATCATAGGAATCCACATGTTTAAAACATCCATTATTGCTTTTTTCTTAGTATTTACAACGATGTTGAGTAACGCCATAGCTGAGGACGATGCCAAAGCAATTGATCTCACGCCTTACAAGGGAAAAGTTGTCTTAGTCGATTTCTGGGCATCTTGGTGCCCTCCCTGTCGTGAATCCTTCCCATGGCTAAATAAAACACATAGCGCTAAATCTGGAAGCGACCTTGTCATCCTCGGAGTGAATGTTGATGAAAACAAAGAAGATGCTGAGCAGTTTCTTAAAGAAAACAAAGCGCACTTCAAAATTATCTTTGACACTAAAGGACAGCATGCCACTTATTACAAACTTCCCGGTATGCCCACCACCTTGATTTTTGATCGTGATGGTAAATTAGTGCATCAACATGCTGGCTTCAAAACTAGTGAAATCAACGAATACGAAGCCACCATTGATAAGATCCTTGCTCAGTAATCATTTTTTATTTTATTATTGAGGCATCTTTAGCTTTCAAGGAAGCCCACCTTTTAGTCACTATAGCAAGCGCCAGTGCCGCCTAGTCCGCAATAGCCATTCGGGTTCTTGGCAAGATATTGTTGATGATATTCTTCTGCATAATAGAACTCAGGAGCAGGGATAATTTCTGTCGTAATCTCAGGGTAGCCTTTTTCAAGGAGGGTTTTCTGAAAAACGTCTTTGGAGGTTTCTGCTTGCTTTTGTTGCTCATCAGAATACGTGTAGATACCTGAGCGGTACTGTGTGCCACTATCATTCCCTTGGCGCATACCTTGCGTGGGATTGTGTGCTTCCCAGAAGCATTTTAGCAACTCTTTGTAGCTAATTTTTTTCGGATCATAAGCAACCAACACAACTTCATTATGGGCTGTTTTTCCTGAGCAAACTTCTTGATAAGTTGGATTCTTGGTAAAGCCTGCGCTGTAACCTACGGCTGTTGAGTAGACGCCAGTGAGTTGCCAGAATTTGCGTTCTGCTCCCCAAAAACAGCCCATCCCAAACAGGGCGGTTTGAATGCCTTCTGGAAAGGGAGGACTAATGGTTACATTATGGATGAAATGAATGCCAGATATAGGCAATGCTTTATCTCTTCCGGGTAATGCGGTGTCAGCTGTTGGCATGGCGCTTTTATCAGTGAACATGAGATTGTCCTTTACAAGATTTCAATTGCTCAAAAGTATAAGCTAATAGCCCAGCATAACCTTGGTGATTGTCTGGTAACTGCGCACCTTTTGGGTCAAGTATCACAATTTTGGTTTTATTGCCTTCAACCAAAGCATTCAAAAGTGCTTGATTGCTCTGTGGTGAAGCAACCAGGCAAACAATGTTATCTTCCAGCAAATGACCACGTAGCTCTTTCACCTGTTTGGCGCTGGGTGGAATACCTTCTTGAATATTGAGAGTACGTGGTGCAGTAACACCAAAGTAGTCTTGGAAGTATTGCCAGGCATCATGGAAAACAGCATAACGTAATGTGGTATCGCCAAGTGTTTTAATGATGTGCTCTTCTGTTTGTTTGATATTGTCTTGCAAACGTTGCGCATTCTTGGTGTAGGCTTCCGCATGCGCTGCATCGAGTATTGAAAGCTCGTGGGCAATCTGCGCAATCAGAAGTCGAGCATTTTCTGGATTAAACCAGAGATGTGAATCAAGTTTAGTAGCATCCATTGTCTCCGTTTCATGAGCATCTTTATGAACGTAATTATGAGTATGACGCATGCGTGCTGGTAGCGCATGGATGCTCTTCAGTTCCATCCAGGTAAGTACTTTTTTCCCTTCCAATGTTTTATTTAAAAAACGTTCCATATTTGGTGAAACACGAATCACCAGATCCGCTTTTTTGATGGTGCGTAGAGCGCTTGGTTTCAGAGTGTAATGATGAATATTTTGTGTTGCAGGGATGAGGAGTTTTGCTGAGGCGTGTTCGCCTGCAATTTCTTCTGCGATTAAGTGGATGGGCAGAATCGTGGAGAGGATTTCTGGTTGTTTCTCAGCAAATGCTTGTGTGCCGATTGTAGACAGACAGAGCCATAAAAATAAGCGTACAATGTGGCTCTTTTTTAGCGTAAACAAGAATAATGACGGAGCAACTGGTTTCATTAACGAATATCGCCTTTTCGATTGGTGAACGCGTCATTCTGCATGATATTAGCCTAGAATTACAGCGTGGAAAGATTCTGACCATTATTGGGCCAAATGGTGCCGGAAAATCGACATTATTACGTATCTTATTGGGTTTAGAATCTAATTATACGGGTAAAGTTGGACTAGCTGATGGTATAACTTTAGGTTACGTGCCTCAGAAAGTGGCAGTTGATCCACAGATTCCCTTGTCCGTTGAGCGTTTTTTGCTTTTGGCGTGTTCTACGATACCAGAGAGTTTTGCTACGACCTTGGAGCAAGTCGGTGTTGCCCATTTATTGCCACAAAAGGTAACAAGTTTATCGGGTGGTGAGTTTCAACGCGTCTTGCTTGCTCGTGCTTTATTACGTGAACCGGATTTGCTGGTTTTGGATGAACCTGCACAGGGTGTGGATATGCAGGGGCAGGCAAGTCTCTACGGCTTGCTGGATGAGTTGGTTGATGAGCATGGCTTTGGTGTTTTGATGGTGTCACATGATTTGCATGTGGTAATGGCAAATACCGATGACGTGCTTTGCCTGAATCAACATATATGCTGTAGTGGACATCCTGAGGCAGTAAGCCGTCATCCGGAATACATGCGCCTGTTCGGCGATCAGTCGACCGAAAACATCGGTATCTATACTCACCATCACGATCATGAGCATGATTTACAAGGCAATGTGTGTCCACATGGGCATGAGTGTTCAAAGTTTGGAGATGAAAAACATGGATGATTTTCTTCTGCGCGCTTTAACAGCTGGCATGATTGTTGCCATTCTGTGCGGGAGTTTGGGTGTATTTATTCTCTGGCGGCGTATGGCATATTTTGGCGATACGGTCTCACACGCTTCTATCCTTGGGGTTTCTCTTGGCATATTGATGGGTGTCAGCGTGAGCTTTGGGGTCATTGCAACGAGTATTGCGGTTGCGCTGGCGATGCTGTTGTTACGTCGCGATCAACGTTTCAGCAATGACACGGTGCTCGGTGTATTGGCGCATAGTGCATTGTCATTGGGGTTGGTGTTGATGGTTTTTGTCGAAGGACAACAAATAGATCTGAATGCCTGGTTGTTCGGTGATATTTTGGCCGTGACGAAAATAGACTTGATGATTCTTGCAAGTGTTGGCAGTATTCTACTGATTGTTCTAAGATTGATCTGGAAGCCGCTTCTCTCGATGTCAGTGAGTGAAGATTTGGCGAGAGTAGAAGGGGTGAATATCGCAGGCATAGGATTGACTTACACGTTGCTGGTTGCAATCACGATTGCCGTGGGAATCAAGGTTATCGGTGCGTTGTTGATTTCTTCGATGTTGATTATTCCTGCTGCCGCAGCCCGAAATCTGGCGAAGAGTCCGGAAGCTATGGTTCTCTACTCCATGTTGATTGGGGTAATTGCTGTGGTATCAGGCTTAAGCAGTTCCTATTTTTGGGATACACCCGCAGGTCCATCCATTGTCGTTGCTGCAACCTGTGTATTTATCGTGTTGCAAATGCTTCCCAAACGCTAAGGAAAAACACTCATGCAGAATGTTGAACTCCCGTTAAAATCATTGTTTTTGATGCGCCATGCAAAATCTTCATGGTCGAGCGATGCTGCTGATGATTTTTCACGTCCACTCAATGAACGTGGAATGCGGGATGCCAAATGGGTCGCTGAGCTTTTTAAAAAACGGGATTGGCGACCTGAACGGATTGTCTATTCAGCTGCGAAACGAAGCACAGTAACCGCTGAATGCTTAGGGCAAACCTTTACTCAGGCGAAAGAGGTTATATCGAATGAAGGGCTTTATTTTGCACGGATGGAGCAACTTTTATCGGTGGCGACAGAAACCCCTGAATCAGTGTCGCAATTATTGTTGATTGGTCATAACCCTGGCATGGAGCAACTGTTGATACATCTTTGTCCTGCATCTGAATACCAAGACAATGGTAAATTGCTCACAACGGCTAATGTCGTACATATTGGCTTAACGGGAACATGGTCTGAGCTAAGTCGTGACAAAGGACGGTGTCTTGAACATGTTCGTCCAAAAAGTATTGGCTACTTAAGCCAGGAACGCTACAGTACAGATCCCGTATAGCACCTGAAAAAAAGCTGGAGACTCCAGCTGGGCTTTCAACATAAGAACAATATTCATTACAAATAAGAGAAAAGAGTAATCACATGCAATTATTTGGATCGTTATACGATAAGGTGATGGGCTGGTCTAAACATCGTCATGCACCGAAATATCTTGCCGGGGTCAGTTTTGCAGAAGCATCATTTTTCCCAATTCCAGTTGCGGTTATGTTGCTGCCCATGGCGTTGGCAAAACCAGCCAAAGCATGGAACCTGGCTTTTATTACCCTGGTTGCGTCTGTATTAGGTGGTATTGCGGGTTATCTAATTGGTTGGGGGGCTTATGAGTTGGTTGAGCCATTATTTAGTCACAAAGCCGATAAGCTTGAAGTAGCCAAGGACTGGTTTGCAGAATATGGTGTCTGGATTGTATTAATGGCTGGCTTTTCACCTGTTCCCTACAAAATTTTCACCATAACAGCCGGATTGCTATCAATGGCATTCATTCCTTTTGTTATTGCTTCGATTATTGGACGTGCATCACAATTTTATCTGATTGCATTCCTGGCCTGGAAATTTGGTCCAAGTATGGAGCCCAAAATTCGTCAATATATTGAGTGGTTGGGATGGCTAGTTGTGATTTTAATCAGCGCTTTACTCCTATGGATGAATTTGCGTTAGGGCGTGATGGTTTCTGGTACTGAGTCTTTCAATGCTGATTGAAAGAGTGCTAAGTTTTTATTGATGATGAGCGAACCGGTTTCTCTCTACTGTTGAATCCAGAATGGTCGGCCTTGCGCTTGTAAGAAATTTTCAGCCAGACTGCCTTTTAACATCGCGAGTGTTGAAAGTATGCCTGCCTCTGTGCAGCTGGGTGCGGCGATGGTGACTGTGCTAGGAGAGTCTATAACCGGATAGCCAGTGAGTGCATTGATAATATGTCCGTAACGTTTGCCCTCATGGATAATTGCCTTATAGACGTCACCACTGGTAGCGATAGCGCCTGTTGTTAAAGGAATGGTTTTCCATATCTTACCACCACCTTCTTTGGTCTCAATGCCAATTTCCCAAGGGCGTTGATCCGCTCGTGGGCCTTTAGCAACAATATCTCCACCTAAATTAATCATAACGCTGTTACCGAGTGATTGATGCGCAATTGCCGCACAACGATCTGCGGCATATTCTTTGCCAATTCCGCCGAAGTCTATTTGCATGCCTACTGGTAGGGTGATTTGTTGCTCAGTAATCTCAATGTGTTGCCAACCCACGTGTTTAAGTTGTTCATTAATTTGCGTTTGCGTGGGAATGTGTTGCTGGTCGAAATTCCAAATCTTTCGAAAGACACCACTGCTAATATCAAACATACCCCCACTTTCTTGCCATAAGACATTGGCGAGTGTCAGCAGATGATAGGTTTCCGAATCGATATTCGTTATTTTTCCTTGGGCATTATTAATAATGCTGAGGGGAGAGCTGGGTAAATATCGCGAGTACTTCTGTTCAATTCGCCATGCTTCTTCGGCGATTTCATGCATGGCAGAGCGTGCTGTTGTGCTATCTGTGTTGTTGTCGACAAAAATTGCACAAGGGTTTGCCATGGCTCGGAAATGACCAATGTCGAGAGAGCCTTGTGATTCGAAACGTATCTGACCGAGGTGTTCGTTTGGCATGAGTCCCGGGGTTACTTCCTACCTTTCATTTGATGAGAGAGAGAGAGATAGGAAGTATGTAGATTAAAACTTTACGCCTGCTGAGAGCATTAGCGCATCGAAACCTGGGTTTGCATCTAAGCTTGCTTGCCCTGGCGTGAGTTCAACGTTAGTAGGATCTTGAGTGTAGTATTCCCCCGTTATACGCCAATCTCTATTTTTGTTGCCTTTCCAGCGGTAGGTTGCACCTAAAGTGTATGCAGCAAATTCTGCCAAACGATAGTCTGCTGAGGCATTGGCTGGTAAGGCTGCGGTAGCATCTAGCTGTGCCGTATAAAAATCTGCGGCGCCTTGATGATAGTAGCGGATATGCGGTTCAATGCTTTTCTTGTTGCCAAGATCAATACGGTATTTCGTATCCAATGTGACGGAGTCAATGCCCCAATCATCGGTGTGCAATCGGGCGGAACCTGTCACAACATGTTTATTGGAAACAGTGTGTTTAAGTGCTGCATAGAGATTATGCCCAGTACGTGAGTCAGGGCGGGATTCATGCAGATTCTCAATAATTGTGCCAGAAGCATCAACACGGCTTACCCACTTATAAGGGTCATTAAGATAGCCATCAGCAACACTGACACTATAATTAAGCTGAAGAAGAGAGTTTTTTGAGAGAACTTGAGTGAGCCCAATCATTCCATCAAGGGTATTTTTGTCTTCGCTGCTTGCACCTTTTGTCGCACTGCCATCAGAGAAGGGAATCGGTGCATTGCCGACTGCTTCTACCGAGTCAGCTGCATAAGCTAAGCCCACTGACAGGGTTGTGTTCTTATCATTCAAGGTTTTTGAGAGACCACCTGATACGCCAAAGTGTAGGTAGTCATATTCTTTGGAAAAGGAAATACCTACATTGCTTCGAGAGTCTGCATTGAGTGGTTGATCCCAGTTAGCTGAAAGCGATACGCGAGTATCCTTAAACGTATCATCTAACGGTAATTCACCCGCTGGATGAGTGATAGTGCCATTTCCAGATGGAGAGGTAATGGTCTGGGCTGTAGTCGATGGTGCGACGCCGTTCGGTGATGCACCTGTTAGCGTATCTATGCCAGCATTAATGGTGAGTTTTTTGTCACTGTCTGTGGTTCGAGTGCCCTGATACTTGAGGCTGCCATCCTGCACGCGATCATCTGTTTCACCGTAGTACAATACTGCAGCTTCATGATCCCAATCTGCTGCAGATACGGATGCTGCATTGGTTGCTGCCATGAGCCCTGCGGCGGCTAATGCCAGGCGATTATTCTGTGTTAGTTGCATCCGCAACCTCCAGCACCAAATGAGCGACCACCACTGGTGGCTTCTTTTGAGAAATAGACATGATCGTCAGTGGCATCAATCAGACTGTCACTGCCAAAGGTCATCGCGGGTTTGGCAAGGTTGCCTCGTTCCCAAGGTTTTATATTCGTTGCACTACAGCTGATCATGCTCAAAGAAAGCATCACTAATATGATGGCGTTTAATAGTTGTTTAGGCATTTTTAATTTATCTTGAATTTTAGTCACAAGTGCAACACATTGAAAAAGATGGGTCAGTGAGTACATTCACTGGTCGACAAAAACACAATGTGAGTCACCTTATGACAAAGCACTATACTCATCTGACCCTGGAAGAAGGATACCAGATCGGGTCTGATAAAAAAGCTGGATTCTCTCCAACAACTATTCCACGGAATTTGATTAACTGTGCCCAATCTTGTCTGATATGCCAGTCTGCGACCTTGAATCGTGATAAGGGATTCCATAGTGTAGAGCAAGTAAGTTTGTTAACCATCTACACTTTTTTACTCAACAAATGACAGTATTAAGGCATACTAAGCAACACAAATGTTTATAACATTGGAGCGACTTATGCGTTTATGGCTTGTTATTTTTCTTGGTTTATTGGTGTCTGCCTGTTCTCACCCCCCTACAGCGAATCAATCTAGCACTCAAGTGGCGCGTGCCGATGTTTTTATTCAAGCAGGGCATGAGGGACGCAGCAGTGGGAAAATGGGGTCAACATCCCAGTTTGGACGTGAAATTGACTGGACACCTGTTGTCGCTGATGCGGCCACGCATTATTTGCGGCAAGCCGGCTTTTCTGTGATTCGCGCTGATGCAAACTGGAAACAAAAAACCGATACAGATTTAGCATTGTTTATTCATTTTGATGGTAGTGCTAATCCATGCGCAACAGGTGCTTCGATTGGCTATGATGATCCCTCAGATCGTCCAGCAGCCAATGCATGGAAACGCCTGTATTCACAATATTTCCGTTATCGCTGGCAACAAGATAACTTCACGAAGAACCTCAGCCAGTACTATATGTTTAAACACACCCGTACTCGTGATGCGGAACTGGTGTTAGAACTTGGTGCGATTGGATGCCCTGAGCAAGCGTTATGGTTGCGGCCTCGTTTGCCACAACTAGGACAACTTGTTGCTCATTTTGCTGCGGAGCGTATGGGCTATGGTAACCGTATACCACGACCTCAGATGTAACATATTTTTTGTTGAAAAATAACGACTTTTATATCTAAGCCTCATTCTATCCAGACTTGATCAGAAATTTTTTAAGCAACAAACTCACCACAATTGGCTAGAAAAACGGTGGCATATGATCCCGCCGGCAATATAAATTTCAGTGCATATTCCTGATCCGATTGCCTTTGTAACACTACATTTTTTGGCAACACACGCATAGCACGACGATCTTGCTGTAAACCATTTCTCTCCAAACCATCACAGAGCGCTTCATGTTGTTCTGCAATACGTGTTTCCAGCGCTAACGCCTCATTCTTGGTTGGCAAAGCCCCTCTGCCCCATAGTGCTGCTGTCGGATGAATATCTAGCGAATCGACACGCGTTGGAATATCTGCTTCTCCCTCATCAACAAACCACGAATGACTGCCTTCAAACTGCAACACATCACCTGATACTGCCTGATTCCAGTTAGCTGCTTGCACTCGCGCATTGAGTATTTCATTGAATAAATAAGAACGTGCCGCTGAGAGATACATGCTCTTTTGAGGTCGTTTTTTGGGTTTGAATTCTCCTGCAAACCATTTCTTGGCGTTTTCAATATTATTCCCACCATGCCCAAAGCGTTGTGAGCCGAAGTAATTGGGCATCCCCTGCTCTGCCATTTTATTGACTGCTTGCTGGAAAGCTTCTGCATCTCCCGCGCATTCTCGTAAAACGAGGGTAAACTGATTGCCTTCTAATGCCCCACGGCGCAGTTTTTTGCTGTGTCGATGCTCTTCTAGCAATACCACACCTTCAGGCAGTTGCACGGCGATATCTTCAACCGTCCTGCCTGGTACATGCAAACTAAACCATTGCGTGGTTACCGCATTGCGATCTTTAAGACCTGCATAACCCACATCACGTTTCTGAATACCTGCAATACGTGCTAGCTGACCCGCGACCCAATCTGTATTGGCTTCTCGTTTTTGGATTTTCAGCCATTGATGCTCACCTTCTCCATCCATGGGGATGTTCATGATCTCATCTACCTGAAAGTCTTCTGGGGTTTTGCGAATTTTGCCTTGGAATGCGGTTTCGAAGAGTGGGGTAATGTGCATGATTTTGATCTTTTTGAATGTGCGGGTGAGTTTACCTCATTGTGCTGGGGAATATGAGTGGCTTTGCGCGGCTGAAGCCGCGGTTTCTTGGTGAGCTTTCTTTGATTTCATAAACCTCTACCTTGAAATATAACTACAATGTAACTACGCTTTTAGGAAAGAACGTCAACAATATGAGGGTTATGGTCATGCGTGAAACTTATGATTTTTCAAAGTCTGTTAAAAACCCCTATGCAAAACGGTTGAAGAAACAGATTACTATTCGACTTGATGAGGACACTATCGCCTACTTCAAAGACATGGCGGCAGATAAAGGTATTCCTTATCAAAGTTTAATTAATCTTTATCTACGCGATTGTGCTACGGAGCATCGCGAACTTCAGACCTCATGGAATTAATTGACAGACAAGCAAATATGACTACCTGCTCTGCCTAAGCAACGATTCCTGATGATAATTACTGACTATTAACTACGAGCTTTTGGGAAAGGCCACTCGTTCTCTCTACACGCTGTTCTAGTGCTTGCTGGAAAATTTCTTTTTGCGCCGCTACCTGTACGTTTTCTTTGGCACGAGTGACGGCCGTATAGAGCAATTCTTTGCTGAGTAGCGGGTTCATTTGGTCTGGTAATACCATCAATACGGTTGCAAACTCTGAGCCCTGGCTTTTGTGGATCGTCATGGCAAAAGCTGTTTCATATTGCGGTAAACGCATGGGTAGAATGCGTTTCATTGAGCCGTCTTGCTGTTCGAAGAACACAGTAAGGGTTCTTTCTTCAGGCGGATACAGGCAAATACCAATATCTCCATTAAACAGGCCAGTTGCGGGATCATTTTGCGTAATCATCACTGGCTTACCTGCATACCACCCCGTACGAATGTTGAAGCCTTCTTGATGCTGTAAGCGTCGTTCAAATGAAGCATTCAAGTTTTCTATACCCAGCTTGCCTCTACGCATTGCGCACAACACCTTGAAGCGATTGAACTGTGCGAATATCTCAGCTGGGTCGTGACTGCTTCTAACCGCTTGCAGATACGGTGCGTATTCTTGATGGAGATGTTCTAGCAAATCACCTTGCACACGGCGCACAGCTGCACATTCATCACCTTCCAAGAGTTCCCACGCTCGTTGCGTGTCTTGTTGATTAATGGCTGTCGCGAAGTTTTTAATATCTTCCAGAAATCGATAGGATTTCTTTAATTCGGACGTGTGCTCTGGCAAT
This sequence comes from uncultured Thiotrichaceae bacterium, assembly GCA_902727985.1. GTDB lineage: Bacteria > Pseudomonadota > Gammaproteobacteria > Thiotrichales > Thiotrichaceae > HyVt-477. The sequence goes on from CACVAY010000084.1 coordinate 77,306, forward strand.
GCCTGTGAGAGATCGGCGAGTACTGCGCCTGATTCAACGGATGACAGCTGATCCTTATCACCAAGCAAAATAAGTTGTGCGCTTGGCTTCAATGCATCAATGAGTTTACTCATCAATGACAGGTCAACCATTGAGGCTTCATCAATCACCACAACATCATGAATTAAGGGATTATCCGCATGATGTTTGAAGTAAACAGAGTTTCTTTTCGCCCCTAGCAGGCGATGAATCGTTGATACGTCTTGAGGAATAGATTGCTTTACCTGTTCAGAAAAGACCTCATTTCCATCATTATCTGTTTTGTTTTTCCCACCAGCCAAGCTTTCTTGCAGACGCATCGCGGCTTTACCTGTGGGTGCTGCCATGCCGATAGACAAGTCATAGCCATGCAGAGTTTGCAGAATCGCCAACACCTTCAGAACAGTGGTGGTTTTGCCTGTACCTGGCCCGCCCGTAATAATACTAAAGCGTTGTTGGGCAACATTGATTGCGGCACGACGTTGCCAATCAATATCATCCTCGGAATCCTCTGCAAAATAGTGATTCACAATGTTCTGTAAATCATCGGCTGATGTAGCCAGACCATGAATACGCAGAGCAATTTGTTGCGCAAGGCGCGTTTCATAATGCCAATAGCGATAAAAATACAGACGATTATCTTCAACAATCAACGGCGTCTTTTCATCTTCAGAGACGCAATTCAGTGGCAATAGGAAGGCACGCTCTTCCTCGCTAATTTCGATACAACTATGCCCACTCGCCAATGCCGCTGAAACATTCTGCACTAAGCTATACAAGCGATCCCGCTCTGCCTTATCTGCCAAACCACTACGTTTTGCCAACATACTCGCTAGCGCAACATCAAGCCGTGAATAGCTCACATCTTTTTCGATCATGCCGGCACTCCTCCCTCGAATACTTCCGCCAATGCTTCTAAAGTCGCCAAGCTTGGCATATCCTCAAAGACACCTTGCATGGGCTGCTCACGGAACATGCCCCGTACAAATAAATAACGTACGCCACCAAAGTGTTGCTCGAAGGAGTAATCAGGCAGGTGATGTTCTAAATGTCGATGCAAAACCAAGGAATACAACCAATATTGCAAACCGTAATTGTGTTCATGCATTGCCGTTGTCATAGACACCATATCGTAACTATCCAGCGCGTTAGTTTTGTAATCCATGACATAATATCGGCCTTCAAACTCACAAATGAGGTCGATAAAACCATTGAGTTGCCCTGTCATTTCTTTCGCTGTAAGCGCTTGGTATGCAGGTGAATCTGCCAACACATGATTGAGTTGTTGCGTATCTAAGTCTTGCACCTTGAAATAGAACGGCATTTCTTTGAGGCATTGCTGCTCTTCCAAATCAGCCAAGGTAAATGTGCCATCAGCAGATAATGGACTGCTGACCGTATTCACTAATAGCTCATTGATCAAGGCAGGATTGGGCTCATCCAGCGGCAATGAATATCGCATACACAATGATTCACGCTGTTTGAGATATTCTTCATCAAAGTTTTCTTGGGCTATTTGTTGGAAGGGGAAATTCTCTAACAATTCATGGATGACATTACCCGTATGTGAACCCCGCGGTAGTTCATCAGCAACCACTTCAGGGACTGCGACTTCTTGCTCGTCCGCTTTATCCAGCGGGATTTCAGGCATACTCGCGACATATTCATGCGAAGCAAGTGCGCTATAACTCGACATCACCCAATTCGTTTTCATAGGCTGTTGTGGCTCACGCTTACTCAGTACGCCATCATTGGAAGGCGCTTGATACGCCCCTTCCAGTGGCTGTTCTGTTTCTAACAGTCGGTAGTGAATACCTAGCGCATCTTTGGCGCAATAATCTTGTAGTCGCTCTTCGTAACTATCCCCCTCGAAAGCATCCAGTAAATGATTAATCGTGGATGCCAGACTTGCAGCAGTCGCCTTTTGTTCAACATACGTTACATAGCAACGGTATTTTGCCCGTGTCAGCGCCACATAAAGCAAACGCATTTTTTCTTCTCGCGTCTCCTCTAGCATTTGTTTTTTTACGGCATCCTTATCAACACCCCCTAGATCACACACCAACTCATCGTTGATATACGCGGTATAGGATTTGATGGTATTAAAGAGTGTGACGGTCTTCCAAAGCGTTGGGCAAAACACAATCGCATATTCAAGCCCCTTTGAGGCGTGAATGGTGCTGATCTTGATTGCTTGCTCATCACTCTCAAGACGCATTTCCCGCTCTTGCGATTTATCATCTTCAGCCTGAGAAATTTGCTCAGACAACCATTGCAGACATTGCGTCATACCCAGTTTTTCTTCTAAGGCCTGCTGTTGCACTAATTCCAGAAGATGCTGAATATTGGTCATGCGACGTTC
>CACVAY010000084.1:79785-98930 GCA_902727985.1 uncultured Thiotrichaceae bacterium
TGGAATTCATCAATCAATGCCACAGGGTATTGTTCGCTGAGTGTATGCCGAAGATGCGACTGATCTTCATCACCGATGACACTGGCAAGGCGTTCGATCATCTGGTCAAACGACATCACATTGGATTTTAATAAACGTTCTTTAAGTTGACTCTGCAAGTACTGATAAAAGGCATGCAAAATACTAAAATCAACTTCCTCTATAGCTGCGGCTTTATCATCGAAGAGATGCAGGTTGATATTATCGGCATCAAATCTCTCCAATGATTTTTTGAGACCGCGCTTGTTCATGCAAGCCTGTATATTTTTAGACGAACACTGAACAACATCCTTTAAATCATAAGGCTGCTGGTTTTGCTGATGTTCTTTGAGATTCTGCAACGCTACTTTTAACACTTCACCCGCTTTCACAAACGTCTTTGGAGCTTCTTCAAAGATACGCAAGATAGGATCTATAAATGATGTTTCTAAGCCCTCGATAGGCGAAGCACACTGAGAGATACGCTCCAAGGAAAACGCCAAGTCCGGCGCATCAGGTTGTATTTTTGCACCATCAGGAATATCTGAGATCTTCTTTAACAGCGCATCAGGCGTTAGCGCCACTCTCTGAAATAACTGTGCCTGCTCAATAGAGCACTCGTAGGTATTGATTCGCCAAAAGTCCTCGGCAATGGTTTGTTTGATCTCTGAAATGTTTTCTTGTAATTCAACATCGAACAACTGACCACTTTCTAAGGCATTGCGTTTCAATACACGCTGCGCAAAGCCATGAATCGTAAAGATTGAAGCATAATCCATTTCCGCTATCGCTTTATTGATGCGTTGCCCGGCGAGTTCTTGGTTTTCTAAGCTTGTAACCCACTCTGATAGCGTCTCTTCAACGTGCTCGCCTGCCAGGGTCTTACGTACCTCAAGCAAACGCCCCCGAATACGTTCTTTTAATTCAGCAGTTGCGGCTTTGGTGAAAGTAACCACCAAGATTTCTTCGATGGCTATTCCGTGTTCCGCCACAAAACGAGCGACTAGCATGGCAATTGAGTATGTTTTTCCTGTTCCCGCGCTCGCCTCGATAAGGTTTACCCCCTCTAATAAGGGTGTCTTGAAGGCATCAAAGGAGTCCTGATGATTTGCAGCTAAATATGTCGTTTCCGTTGAGATAGAGCACCACCCTTGCAGTACGTTATAGATAGTTGACTAGGATAACAATTTCTTGTGTGTTTGTTGAAAACAAAACGGCTTTCTTCGCTAAATAGAAAGCTGTTTCAATACCTGATACTCCGTCAGCCGTTATATCATACCCCTACCACTAAAATAACAATCATTCTGGGCCCCTGAAAAAACACCATTTATTGGCAGTTTTCAATCAGGTTTCAGGACTTTTGTTAAAGAATCTTTTATCATTCAGTAGCCCAACCCACCCTGCACTTAACTTAGATAAAGACTATAGCGATAACTCAACAGAACGAACATCCGCATATACTCATTGTTGATGATGACATTGCACTACAAGCTTTCCTTTCTGAACCCAAATATATCTGCACAGTCTGGGGTATAGGCTGTCACTTTCCTTGCTCATGAAACATTGGCGACACATAGTATTCTTCCTCATCGGGACGGTATTCTCACTTTACCCCCCTATCGCACAAAGTGCAGATAACTCAGTTATTACCTTAACGGATGAAAGCAGTAATATTCAGATTAACGATTGGTTGGAATTTACTGAAGATAAAAACAAGCAACTCACTATTGAACAACTTATCGCCCCTTCTAAAGCGATTGATGAACAGTTTCGTTCAAACGTTCATAGGATCAATATGCAAGAACAATTTTGGCTACGCTTTCGTATACAGAATAAAGGCCACTTGGACTACTATCTTACCTTAGCGGAGAACACCCTTTTAGATATCCGAATCTATCAATTATCAATACCATCCCAGAAGAAACAACTGAATAGCGCATCAATCACACCTAAGACTATTTTGCCTATGTCACCACAGATTCTACCAACGTATCCATTACACATCCCCAAAGATGGCAAAATACACACTTATTATTTGCGACTAAGTCACTCCACTAAAACAATTCCAACAATACACATACAAACAAGCGGCCAATTACTCAATAACAGCAATGCTTACATCTTCTTTTATGCGCTCATCATTGGCGCGATGTTAATTGTTAGTATTTACAACCTCATTTTATTTATTTCACTAAGAGAAGCCATTTATGCAAGTCTGGCTATATCCATCTTTAGCCAAACTTTTCTCTTGGCAGATATAAATGGACTCTACCAATTTCTCATACACGCTGAAAACATTACCAATCTAACCCTGTTTAATACGATGTATCTTCTCGCCATTATTAGCGCCCTTGATTTCCTGAGACGCGTCATGGATGCAAAGAACTATGCTCCATTTATCAATAAACTTTTTCTAGGCATTATCTTTACATTGTCATTTACTTTGCTTTTCATCCCCTACCTAGACAAGGCAGGACAACTGATTCATTATTTCGTCATTGCCGTCATGCCGATAAGCTTCATCTCAGTAGTCTGGGTCAAACTGAAAGGCAGACGTTTTGCAACCAGTCTGATTTTAGTGGTCCCCGTCTATCTGATAACCGTAACACCATTTTTACTCTCTCTACTTGGCACTCTCGACAACACTAACCTTTACATGAAGCTTATGCATATTGGTTTGTTAATCGCTTCGATTTCCTTTTCATTAACACTTGCCGAGAAAACACAAGAAATTCAGGAGTCTAGTAGGCTTGCACAAACAGCAAATGAGGCAAAAGGAAAATTTATTGCTAATATGAGCCACGAACTGCGAACCCCCATGAATGCCACCATCGGTATTTCGCAATTATTAAAACAAACCCCCTTAAGTGATCAACAAAAGAACTATGTCGATAAATTGCTGACATCATCTCAACATATGATGCAATTGATTAATAAGTTACTCGACTTTTCAAAAACTCAAGCTGGAAAATTAACCTTAACCCCTCACGACTTTTCCCTAAAAAATATGCTGAACACCGTCTGTATTCAAGTTGAAGACGCTTGTAATCACAAAGATATTGAATTTAACCTAACGATTGATCCTCAATGCCCCCTCTACTTTACAGCCGACCAAACGGCTTTAGGTCAGGTGTTAATTAACTTAAGCAATAATGCGGTTAAATTCACAAACAAAGGAAATGTAACCCTAAACGTTCAGCTTTTGGAGCAAAAAGAAAACCGCGCTTTACTGAGCTTTCACGTGGCGGATACCGGGCTTGGGATGACAATGCAAGAACAGCAACGCATCTTCGAGCCTTTCTCTATGGGAAACATGGAATACTCTCGAAAACAGGGAGGAACGGGGCTAGGTTTAACAATCAGCAAAGATCTTCTTAAACTCATGGGCAGCCATATTGAGGTGAGTAGCACACCCAACATAGGCAGCGTATTTAGCTTTTCCCTGTGGCTTCCCATCAGTGAAGAGAGTTCATTTCGTGATGAAGTCCAGAAAACTATCCCGCCTTTGAGCTCACACCCGCAGTTACTAGGAAAACACGTCATGGTCGTTGATGACGATCCATTAAATAGAATGGTCGCTAAAGAACTATTAAACGTATTAGGGCTTGAAGTTAGCCTCGTCGAAAGTGGCAACTTCATTCTCTCCCGGCTTGCCAACAAAGCCCCCGAACTCATTTTTTTAGATCTGCAAATGCCTGAGCTTGATGGCTATGCAACCATGGAATTACTCAAGGAAGATGGACGCTTTCAGCACATCCCAGTCGTTGCTCTCACCGCACATGCCAGCTCCGAGGATGAAAACCGTTGTATGCAAGCAGGCATGATTAGTTTTATAACCAAGCCAATTGACCTCAATGAAGTCCAGCACCTCCTGCTATCGCAATTAGCCCCCTCAAAAGAAGAAACAAGCTCTACCCCTTTCTGATGATCAGATCAGGCCGATCATAAAAGCATGCAAAACTTAAGTCTTTGAGATGATGCCCAAATCAGAAAGATGCTTAGGGTTATTTTGCCAATTTTCTTCGACTTTCACCCATAATTTCAACATCACCTTCGTCATAAGAAAGTCTTCAAGGCTACGTCTTGCGGAGCTGCCGATGCGTTTTAGGGTTTGCCCTTGTTTACCAATAACTATACCCTTCTGCCCCTTTTTTCCAACCCAGATCGTTGCATGAATCGTTACTAATGTTTCTGTTTCATCGAATTTTTCAATGTCAATCGCGGTGGTGTATGGAATCTCCTGATGCAGATAATTCACGAGTTGCTCACGAATGAGCTCACCACAGATAAAACGCACAGGTTGGTCAGTAATATAATCTTCAGGGTAAATAAACTCTGACTCTGGAAGATAGCTTACAAGCTTTTCTAACAGCTCTTTGGTGTTATTGCCTTTGCTTGCCGAGATTGGAAAGATTTCTGCAAATTCACGCTTCTCAGAAACCTCCTGCAAAAAGGTGAATAACTTCTCACGAGGAGTGATTTTATCAATCTTATTCACCGCCAATATAACGGGTAATGTTGTGTCTTTAAGACGCTCCAGTACGAGATCATCCTCACCCGTCCAACGTCCTGCTTCAACTAGCATCACAACTGCATCAACCTGTTCAAGAGAAGCTATCGCTTCCTTATTTAAGGACTGGTTGAGCAAATTCCCAGAACGCTGATGAATGCCTGGTGTATCAATGAAGATAGCTTGAAAATCATCTTCTGTGACAATGCCACGAATATTCGTGCGCGTCGTTTGTGGCTTGTTCGCAATGGCGGACAGCTTATAACCGACAAGATGATTAAGAAGGGTTGATTTGCCGACATTGGGATGGCCAACAATCGAGATTACGCCACAGCGTTGATTAGGATTTTGCATTTATTTCATCAATTGTTGGTAGGCAACTTCCGCAGCTGATTGCTCAGCTTTGCGCCGTGAGCGCTCAGTGCCTTCAGTAAGAATACTCAGGCTTTCGATGTGGCAACTCGCAGTAAACATTTGTTTATGTGCTTCGCCTCTCACATGGAGTAATTTGTACTTTGGAATGTCATGACCGCGACTTTGAAGGACTTCTTGTAGACGACTTTTGGGGTCTTTTAGGGCATGTTCACTGGGGAGTATTTCTGGAGACAATCTGCCTTCAAAAATGGCCAACACAAAATCTTGTGCTGCTTCCATGCCTTTTTCAAGATACACACTGGCAATAACCGCCTCTAACGCATCAGAAAGGATGGAGTTGCGGCGAAATCCTCCAGAACGCAGTTCACCAGGGCCTAAACGCAGGAAGTCTCCAAGAGACATCTCTTTGGCAATTTCTGCCAAGGTACCTTCGTTAACCAATGAAGCACGCAAACGGCTAAGATACCCTTCACTGGCTTTAGGTAGAACTTCATATAACTTGCTGGTGATGACAATCCCCAACACACTGTCACCAAGGAATTCTAAACGCTCATTATTTTTTCCACCGACACTACGATGCGTAATGGCACGCACGAAGGTATCGTTACCCATAAATTCATGGTCAAGTAATGTTTGCAGTTTAGTCAATACTTCCTAACTCTTTGGCATATTCAAATTTGACGACAAAATCAAGATTTGCCATCCAAGGTTTGCGAACTTCATACTCAACCTTTAGTTCACGTCGATTTTTCGTACCTTTGACTCTCTCAATGAGAAAATCTTTTCCTCGTAGTTGATCATCCATTGAATTGATATTTAAAACTTTATCAATTTTTGTTCGAATGACTCGTTTATTAGCGTCCTTCATATTACTATCTGTCGCGATATCGTCAATCATACTTTTCACTGACTCGTGTTCTATATACACGGGAACCAGCTTCATTGTCAAAATCGCTAGAAAAATAGCCACAGCAACACCAAATAACCAAGTAATAAAGGTAGCGCCGCCTTGTTTTCTATTCATCATAGTATAATCCTCATTATTATTTTTATTGTATGAATTACTAAATTTTATAAGAGAAAGCCTTAGCTTCCTCTTTTAGTGAATTTTTGTACCGATACGGGAAATATTCAACCCATCATTATTACCCGAATAATGCATCCACACTAGCATAGCCCGACCAACAAGATTCTCCTTGGGCACAACTCCCCAAAAACGACTATCGTGACTACCAAAACGATTATCACCTACTGCAAAATAGCTATCCTCTGGAACCAGTAATTCGCCAATAATCGGCATTGCACGTTGATTAAAAATAATATCGTGTTCTACTCCTTTGAGGTTTTCCGTGCGACGTATTGTTTCTCTCTTAGAGCCATGTTGATCAACTGCTTCATAGCTTCCAGCATCCCTATTCGTAATAAGTTCATCGTTGATCCAGAGTTTATCTCCATTCCAACGAATCTTATCGCCTGGCAAACCAACAACCCGTTTGATGAAATTCTGCCAAGGTCTTTCAGGATAGCGGAATACAAATACATCACCATGTTTTGGCTCGCCAACACTGATAATTTTCTTTCGATATACGGGCAAATGAACGCCGTAAGCAAACTTATTCACCAAAATAAAATCACCCACTTCCAACGTCGGCATCATTGAACCCGATGGAATACGAAAGGGCTCTACCAGGAAAGAGCGCAAAAAAACGACTAACAGCAAGACAGGGAAAAATGAACGCGCATACTCAATGACAATAGGAAGATTATCCTTATCAATGCCTTTTTTACGATTGAGTCCCCAATAAATAAACCAGATTAAACCACTAGTAAGGGTAACAAAGACCAACCAAAACTCGAGGTCTAGATAAAACTTTTCTGTCATGTTTGTTCTCTTTTTTAAAGCCTGATGATAATCACTGTTTTAATCATCTGTTCGCAAAACAGCAAGGAAAGCTTCTTGTGGAATCTCCACACTACCCACTTGCTTCATGCGCTTCTTACCCGCTTTCTGTTTTTCTAACAATTTACGTTTACGGGATACATCACCACCGTAACATTTAGCCGTTACATTTTTACGTAACGCTTTTACGTTGGTTCTCGCAATGATGTTTGTACCAATGGCCGCCTGAATCGCTACATCAAACATCTGACGAGGAATAATGTTTTTCATGCGTTCAGCTAAATCTCTACCACGCGTTTGTGAAAACTCTTTATGCACAATCAATGAGAGTGCATCCACACGCTCGCTATTGATCAAGATATCTACTTTCACAAGGTCTGCTGGATCAAAACGTTCTAACTCATAATCAAATGACGCGTAACCACGACTTACCGATTTCAGACGATCAAAGAAATCCAGCACGACCTCACTCAACGGTAGCTCATATTCCATGCTGACTTGATTACCCAGATATTGCATCTCACGCTGTACACCACGTTTGTCGATACACAAATTAATCACATTACCAACATACTCGCTTGGCACAAGAATTGAGCCACGAATGATCGGTTCGCGGATTTCCTGAATTTCATTAATGACGGGTAATTCTGATGGGTTATGAATTTTTATAACCTCACCGTTGGTTTTCTCCACCTCATACACGACCGTTGGGGCAGTAGTAATCAAATCAAGATCATATTCACGCTCTAAGCGCTCCTGAATGATTTCCATATGCAACATGCCAAGGAAACCACAACGGAAGCCAAAACCCAAGGCCTGAGACGTTTCTGGCTCGTACTTGAGCGACGCATCATTGAGAGTAAGTTTGTCTAGGGCATCACGCAGGTTTTCATAATCATCGGAGCTGACAGGGAAGATACCTGCAAATACTCGCGACTGTACTTCCTTAAACCCTTCTAATGGTGTTTCTGCGGGATTACGAGTATCAGTGAAGGTATCACCCACTTTCGCACCTTCAAGATCTTTAATACCGGCAATAACGAAACCAACATCCCCTGCTTCGAGCACATCTTTATCAAGTGCTTTTGGTGTATAAATACCCACGCGGTCCACAAGAAAATCGTTACCTGTCGACATCGCTCGAATTTTTTGTTTCTTATTGATTGAGCCTTGCATAACTCGAATCAACGCCACAACACCCAAGTAGTTATCGAACCAGGAATCGATAATCAACCCTTTCAAAGGTGCTTCTACATCACCCTTTGGCGGAGGAATGCGTTCGATGAGTTGCTCTAACAGATCTTCGATACCAACACCTGTTTTAGCACTGACATGAATCGCATCGGTTGCTTCAATACCAATAATCTCTTCGATTTCCTGACAGACACGATCAGGGTCGGCAGCGGGTAAATCTACTTTATTCAGAACAGGAACAACTTCTAGATCAAGGTCGATCGCTGTATAACAGTTAGCAACACTTTGCGCCTCTACCCCTTGTGATGCATCTACGACTAATAACGCACCTTCACACGCTGATAGAGACCGAGAAACCTCATAAGAGAAATCCACATGCCCAGGCGTATCGATAAAGTTAAGCGTGTAAATCTCACCATTTTTAGCTTTGTAATCGAGAGATACACTTTGTGCTTTGATAGTGATACCACGCTCACGCTCCAAGTCCATGGAGTCAAGCACCTGGCTTTCCATCTCACGCTCAGTTAGACCGCCACAAACTTGGATAAATCGGTCAGACAGGGTCGATTTACCATGGTCAATATGAGCAATAATGGAGAAATTTCGTATATTTTGATTTGCTTGACGCATTAATTGTTTACTTGGTGATGCTTCGTTCACCCAAAGGCATCACGAAACAATTGTTCATTAAAAAAGTGGCGGAATAATAGCTTATTCTGGTACATAGCGACAGGAACATCGGCATTATATTTCTTTTTTAGGACCTCATTTTGATCTATATCGATACGATCCACCGAAAAGTGGAACTCTTCACACATATCCTGCAACGCATCTTCCATCTCTTCACAAAGGTGACACCCTTCTCGATAATACAATGTAATCTGCCGTTCAACCACAGGGAGTACCTCTAAAAACCTTTAGAAAAGCCCTGTTAGTATATTTTGATCGCTACAAAACGTGAAATACCCTTACGCTTTACTTGTACTGGCACACTATCGCCTTTTCTGAAGACTTTTGCCATTTCTTGCAAATCATCGGAACCCGCAACTTGCCTGCCTGCCATCATAGCGATGATATCACCCTCTTGGATACCTGCATTGTATGCAGGCCCCTCCTTCACATATCTGACGATGACGCCACCAAATTCGATATCAAACTTATCACGCAACTCATCATCAATATCCTCAACACCCAAACCTAATGTAACTGGCTTACCATGATCATGTGGCAAACTAATACCTGCGGATAGCTCTTGAGGATCAGCTTTCAGCTCTGGCAATTCAGTTAATTTAATCGTCAGTGTTTTTTCTTTCCCTGCACGCATTACTAATACATCAATATCTTGATCAATAGGCATACGCCCAACAATCATCGGTAGCATTGCGGTGGTCGTCACTCTTTCACCCGCAAATGCTAAAATAATATCACCATCCTTAAGAACACCTTTTGCCGAGCTTTCCTTTTTTATGCTCGTAACTAGCGCCCCTTCTACTTTTTTCATCTTAAAAGATTTAGCTAAATCTAATGTAACCTCTTGGACATCTACCCCTAAACGCCCGCGACTCACCCGCCCTTTTCCTTTTAACTGTTTAATAACATCATTAACAACATTAATGGGAATAGCGAACGACAAGCCCATAAACCCCCCCGTTTGGCTAAAAATCTGTGAGTTCATTCCAATAACTTCACCTTTAAGATTAAATAAAGGCCCTCCGGAGTTTCCTGGATTAATGGCCACATCCGTTTGAATATATGGGACATAACTCTCGGAAGGAAGGCTTCGCTCTTTAGCACTCACAACTCCAACAGTCACACTGTGATCAAAACCAAAAGGAGACCCTATCGCAAAAACCCACTCTCCAACTTTCAGTTTTTTTGAATCTCCAGACTTTACAACCGGTAAATCTTCTGCATCAATTTTGAGTAAAGCCAAATCACTCCTTTCATCAATACCACGGATCTCTGCGGTAAAAATGCGTTGATCACTTAATCGAATAACAATTTCATCTGCATCTTTAATAACATGATAATTCGTAACAACAAACCCATCACTTGAAATGACATAGCCCGAACCTAATGAATGATCATTGGGATCAATCCTGTCACCATCAAAATCCAAAAACTGACGAAACATGTCATTCACTAACTCTGCATCAGGAAGCTTGTATGCAGTACTAATATTCACCACAGCAGGGCCATGCTCTTCAACTAATTTCGTAAAATCTGGTAAACCTTCCACCGCATACGAACGCGCAATCGGTGCCATAAAAAAAGCACATAGCAAAAAAGTTAAAAAACGAATATTCATAATTTTCTCGCATTTAGAATGATGCAACATAGTCAAAAACCAACGAACCTTCTGTATCGTAGGTCTAACAACATTGCGGCTTTCTAAAAAGAAACTTCATCATTAAACGACGTATGAAATACGTCGTGAAAAATGTCAGGATTTATTTAAAAATGAAAATACTTAACAAAGACTGGTACATGAATTTCCAAGAAAAAATAGGAATTTTTTACTTTATTATCCATAAGCAGTTTCGCGAAAGTTCTTCTATCTATTATTGTGTGACTTTCTAGCCCAGCCACCCTTCACTAAAGTGAAACCTGTTAGTGAATCAAGCTACAAACTTCTAAACGATACTGGCTTTATAGAGTGCCCACCTATACTCAAAATAACTGGCTGATATCGTTCTAATAAGGATACTATCTTAGCAAACCAAGAAGAAATAACAAACCCTGCTAGCAAGCCTAGTCCAGCAAAAATCATACTTCCTACTTCTGTGTTCCAACCATTATTGTAGGAAAAAACAATTTGCCCAAAGAGAGCCCCCAGCAACAGAAAGAGTAGAGGAATAACATAAGCAAGCGTCGTACTCATCATTAAAGCGCCAGATGGTATACCAATCAACACTTCATCGCCTACTTTAGCGTTCAATGCATTCAAAATACGCATATTGGATTTTTTACCTGAGAGAAAAAAGGCAAAAGCATTCGTTGAACAACCGGAATTACTAGAACAACTTTTACAAGCTGACTGCCCAACAGGCAAGACCTCGGCAAATTTCCCATCTATTGCAACCACACTGGCGCGCTCTTCGATCCACTCCCTTGCAGAATCATTGGAAACGACAGCATTTAATTCAGTGTTTTCTTTTTGCATGGCAATGGATAATCCGTAAATCAGCAACGAGAGAGAAAGAAATATTTTTCCTTACCTCTCAGTACGTTGCAGTTAGGTTCTGCGAAAACCTTACTTTTCGAGGTAACGTAAACCCGTAAAAATTTCAACCAGCGTTTCTTCAGGGACTTCACCTACCATCGTGACCTGAAAACCGTTCTTTTGACGCGTAAGAATATTTAATGCGCCTGATCGAATCGCTGGATGAGCTACTTGCGCTTCATCAGGATTCTTACCGATAAACACTGACACCGCACTCAAGCCATCACTTAATACAATATGCTCTTCACCATCAGCAATATTCGATTTTGGGTAATTAAGTAGCTTAAAACCTGCTGGTAGAGGATCAAAAAACCACGAGGTAGGCGTTGACTCAACGGCATTCTCCATACTCATCGCCAGCGATGTACCATCAGTGGAAAGGCTTGCCGCAGACAATTCGGGTGTTAATGATTGCCGACTGGCTTTCATCACTGGCTGTGCCATACTTGTTGCTGGTGCTGGCATAGCAGTAACGTCCTCCACCGGAATCATGAGAGACTCATCTGCCGCAGCGTTATTATCGATAATCACAATATCCGTAAACATAAAACGTTCAACAGGCTTATGTTTTTGACTAATCAAAGAATATCGTAATAAAAGACCATGTTCTTTATCAATACAAAACTTTTGCAAATAGCGTTTTCTATCTTTCGGCCGCGCTAAAACAATCCGGCATTCACGCCCTGCTACTCGGCTCATACCACCAAGATTGAACGAATAAACGGCCTTCATATCAGCATTGATTTTGGGAAGAGCGGCTAAGGAGAAGGATTGGGACTCACGAATGAATTTATCACCATTCTGATCAAGAGGAATAATCACTTCTTTTTCAGCGCCATTATCCAAGCGATGCGATATAGATAACGTAGAAACCTCTTCATCTTTTAGATAAACCAGCCTTCCTTCGTATTCAAGTTGATGTAAAGCATTATGCATTTGGTTGAGCAATACTACCGCATCATTTGCCCAAACCTGCGGAGTTAGTACTCCGACTCCTGTCAACAATAAGCTTAGAACGAAATTTTTATTCATAAATACTCAGCAGTCTTTACATGCAAAGCCATTAGTAATTGGCTGCGTAACCCACAGCGCGCACTGAGGGCATGATGGCAGATTTAGAACCGTATTTAACATGATTATTTACATAACGTTTTAGACGATTTCGTAAATCTTGGTCTGCCACATAAATGGGGCGTTCAACATTATTCACTGTGGCAACAACAGTAGGCTCAGCAATTATCACTGGCACATTGTTATCAGCGATACTTTCTATCGGCGCTGTTGACATGGGGTTTTGTGGGCTCTGCATCAAGGTCACTGCCATCACAGCAACCACACTGGCAGCAAGTGCACCACCAAGCATTGGCTTAAGCCATGTATTATTATTGGCTGCTGGCTGATCTTTGATATCCTCGATTAACACCTCATCAAAGTCTTCTTCTTGATCTAACTGATCATGAATACCCGCCAAAAAAGAGGTTCCTAGTATAGGAGCTTCGTTGTTCTCTGCTCGCAAAGACTCGCCAATCAGCGCATAGCTAGAAAGCTTTTGCTGTAACTCTTCGTCTTTTTGAACCTCGTCCAATAAACGTTTTTGCTCAAACGTCCCCGCTTCATCATCAAGCAGTGCAGATAAATATTCTTGTTTTGTTGTCATTTTTGTCATCGTTCTTGACCTTTTGCAGATCTATAATAATGAAAGCGCTAATTTAATGCTTTCTTGAGTTACTCCCTTTGGAAATGACTCATCAGTTCGTTATAAGACTGGACCAAGCTTTTCTTCAATGGCCTCTCGGGCACGAAAGATTCGTGACCGAACCGTACCAATTGGACACTCCATCGCCTCGGCAATTTCCTCATAACTAAAACCTTCAATTTCGCGCAAGGTAATCGCTGTACGTAAATCATCAGGTAGTGACTCAAAAGCGGCAATGATTGTCGCATGGACTTCATTTTTATTAAGCTCTTCCTCCGGCGACCCCATATTTTGAAGTCCTTCTGCACCGGTATACGATTCCGCTTCTTGCGCATCAATATCAGAAGCAGGCAGACGCCGGCTCTGTGTCACCAAGTGGTTCTTTGCTGTATTGATCGCAATACGGTATAACCACGTGTAAAAAGCGCTATCGCCCCGGAAGTTTTTCAACCCTCGATAAGCCTTAATAAAAGCCTCTTGGGAAACATCCATAGCAATAAACTGGTCATGTACATAGCGCATAACGAGATTAATCACCCGCTGCTGATATTTTAATACCAACACATCGAAGGCTTTTTTCTCTCCTGCCTGTACTCTTTTTACCAATTCCAGATCAGTTTGGCTCGTGCCCATGTGGGGCGTTTCTCCTTATCGTTGTCGGAACCATTAAGGATCGCTACCCAAGCATATCAAGTAATTAGACTCAATTCTTAGATAATCCTTAAGAAACTGGAACTTTCAGCTGCGATATTTAGAGACTCTGACACCAAACATCCAAGGCTTAATTTTCACGCTCTATGGTTACTTATGACCCTAAGAAAGCAAAAAGTTCCATTACCAAGTGTATATTTTTCATGGCACGAGTTTCCTATAAGATAGCGTCTTATCGAAAAGCACGACCATGGGTTTTTAGCTGCATACAGTGGTTGAATATCCATGTAGAAACCTCAGAAATCCATGCTTTCAGAGGTTTCGTGTCTATATACAAACATAAGAGCGCTAATAATAGCGGTTTTTTTAGCAATAAAATACTGAATTTAGTTCAGACACATCTTTGCACAACATTGTTCATTCACTGATAATACGAAGACACCCTGGGTTTTCTCTGTAAGTACGAATACACAGATGACTTTGCACAGAGAAGATTCAGCAGGATATGAGGAAGAAATACTACTTATAACGCTATTAATCAGGTAAAGCAGAACACAGTGAAAGGACGCAACAGGCAATCTAACAAAAATGACTTATGATGTTTTAATCGTCGGAAGCGGCGCTGCTGGTTTAACACTTGCACTCACCCTTCCAAAACATTTACGTATCGCCGTAATTAGTAAAAGCGAACTCACAGAAGGGAGTACCTTGTACGCACAAGGGGGCATTTCTGCTGTACTTGACAATGAAGACTCTATCGAATCACATATCGAAGATACTTTAAATGCAGGTGCTGGCTTGTGTAATGAAGAAGCCGTTCGTTTTGTCGTACAGAACGGCCCTGCAGCTATCCGCTGGCTGGATGAGATCGGCGTACCATTTACGCGTGAAGAGAATGAATCTGTCCCTGGAAACTTTCACCTAACACGTGAAGGTGGACACAGCCACCGACGTGTTGCTCATGCCGAAGATGCCAGCGGCCTCGCCATTGAAACAACACTGGCAAGTGCAACCCGCGCACACGACAATATCGACATATTTGAGCATCATATTGCCATTGATTTTATTACCACGCGCAAGCTACATGATGATGAGGATAATCGTTGTATTGGTGCTTATGTTCTCGACATCAAACAGAAAAAAGTAAAAACCATCATTGCCCGCTTCAACGTCATTGCCACGGGTGGAGCCAGTAAAGTGTATTTATATTCAAGCAACCCTGATGGTTCAAGTGGAGACGGCATCGCCATGGGACAACGTGCCGGATGCCGTGTCGCCAATATGGAATTCATGCAGTTTCACCCAACCTGCTTATTCCACCCCCATGCAAAATCTAACCTCATTACCGAAGCAGTACGAGGCGAAGGCGGCTTACTCAAGCTCCCTGATGGCACCCGTTTCATGGACGGCTACGACGAACGCGCTGAACTCGCCCCCCGTGACATAGTCGCGCGCGCTATCGATAACGAGATGAAAACACTGGGTATCAACTCCGTCTATTTAGACATTAGCCACAAACCCAAAGCATTCATTCTCGACCACTTCCCGAATGTCTATGAGATGTGCCAAACTTTTGGCTACGACCTAGCCGAAGAACCTGTTCCTGTGGTTCCTGCTGCGCATTACACCTGTGGCGGTGTCATGACAAACTTGCGTGGCGAAACCGATGTCGGGAATCTATATTGCATCGGAGAGGCATCCTTTACCGGTCTACATGGTGCCAACCGTATGGCAAGCAATTCCCTACTCGAATGCATTGTTTTTGGTAAGGCCGTTAGTGATGATATCGAAAAACGTGCCAACGAACCTTTCTCCCCCCCCACAATACCTGAGTGGGACGAAAGCCGCGTTACTGACTCTGATGAACGCGTGGTGATCAACCACAACTGGGATGAAATTCGTCGCTTTATGTGGGATTACGTCGGCATCGTACGCTCCACCAAACGCTTGGAACGTGCACGCAACCGTATTCAACTATTACGCTCAGAAATCGACGAATATTACTCCAACTTCCGCATCACCAGCGATCTGATTGAACTACGTAACCTCTCACTGGTCGCTGACCTGATCATTCAATCCGCTATGCAACGCTACGAAAGCCGTGGTTTGCATTACACTCTGGATTATCCAAACACAGACCCTACGCAATCCAATAGCGATACGATTTTAGACCATTAAAATTCGCCGAAATAGCAATTAATAGAGGTAGCCCTCAGCAAGAATCATTATACTGTGGGCTTCTCAAATATGGTCACATAGGAAGTTCACATCATGTCCTTATCTTCACTTAACGCTGTTTCACCAGTAGATGGCCGTTATGGTAGTAAAACTGCTGCACTTCGCCCTATTTTTAGTGAATACGGATTGATCTATCACCGCGTCTTAATCGAAATTCGCTGGCTACAAAAACTTGCCTCTCACGAAGGCATCCAAGAAGTACCAAGCTTTAGCGATGATGCTAATAACTACCTGGAAAACATTCTCACTCATTTCAGCGAAGACGATGCGCAACGCGTAAAAGATATCGAAAGCACCACCAACCATGATGTAAAAGCGGTGGAGTACTTCCTCAAAGAAAAGGTTGCCAATCACGCAGAATTAAATGCAGCCAGTGAATTTCTACATTTCGCGTGTACCTCAGAAGACATCAATAACGCTTCCTATGCCTTGATGCTATTGAAAGGCCGCGATGATGTATTGCTTGGCGAAATCGATAAAATCATCGACCAAATTATTGCTTTGGCACATGATCAAGCGGAAACCCCTATCCTATCTCGCACCCATGGACAACCTGCTTCACCCTCGACACTGGGTAAAGAAATGGCAAACGTGGTGCACCGCCTCAAGCGTCAGCGCAAGCAAATCGCCGAAGTCGAAATCATGGGTAAAATCAATGGTGCTGTTGGCAACTACAATGCCCACATCAGTGCCTACCCGGATGTAGATTGGGAACAATTTGCAGAAGAATTCATTACCTCATTAGGCATTCACTGGAACGCATACACCATCCAGATCGAACCACATGATTATATCGCTGAACTCTATGACGCGATGACGCGTATTAACACCATTATGATCGACTTCAGTCGTGATATCTGGAGTTACATATCGGTAGGACACTTCAAACAGAAAGTGATTGCTGGTGAAGTGGGCTCATCCACCATGCCTCACAAGGTAAACCCAATCGACTTTGAAAACGCCGAAGGAAACCTCGGTATTGCCAATGCTTTGATGACACACCTTGCGCAAAAGCTACCACTTTCACGTCTTCAACGTGACCTCACAGACTCAACGGTTTTACGTACCCTTGGTGTTGGTTTCGGACACAGCATGATTGCATACGCATCACTCGCGCGCGGCATCAACAAGTTAGAACCCAATGCCCAAAACATGCTCAACGAGCTAGATGCAAACTGGGAAGTTCTTGCTGAGCCTATCCAAACGGTTATGCGTCGTTATGCCATTGAAAAACCCTATGAGAAACTCAAAGAGCTAACCCGCGGACAACGCATCACACAAGAAGGCTTGGCTGAATTCATCAATAAACTGGAAATCCCAGAAGAAGCCAAAGCCTCATTGCTTGAAATGACACCCGCTAACTATCTTGGTAATGCGGTAGAGCAGGCTAAGAAAATCTAGGTCCACAAAATCTCACTCACTATCTGGCACTCTTGCTGGGTAGTATCAACTCCAACACAAAGACTGTTGCACGTTGAAAGTGGACGTACCTATTGTGGTTAATGTCTACAGTCGCAGCTCCTCTGTATATTAGTCATTGATTTCTGAATTGAGGAATGCAGCCGTGATTGAAGCACTTGCAATAACCCACAGTTTGCTACTGGGCAGTATGCTGTTTTTTGCCGCGATAGTTGCCCCAAGCGTCTTTCATTATCTCCCTGCCAAAGAAGCGGGTGTATTTCTACGAGGTCTATTCCCTCGCTACTACCTGTGGGGCATCGTGTTATCACTGGTCATGACGGTGCTCGCGTTTTTCGTAGAACCTTGGCTTATGGTGAGTTCATTGTTGGTACTACTGCTGTTTGTGGCCTCTCGTCAGTTTCTGATGCCAGCCATCAACAAGTATCGTGATTTGGCCAAACAGAGCGATCCAGTAGCGAGTAAAAAGTTTGCGCGACTGCACCGTGCCAGTGTCATAATCAATCTTGTACAAATGCTGATACTACTCAATATCACAATGTATCTGGCACGCTTGCTGTAAACTTACCTTAATGCTATTGCGACCATGAACAGAATAAACCCGGAAAAGCTCTTGCTATCAAAATGGACTGCGGTTTCGCCAATGCGCAAACAAAAACATTTCATCGTAACAAAGCTGGTTCGCGACGATACTGATCAAATTCGCGCTTGTGAGCTAGAAGCCGTCATCAATCGTGAGGCGACAACTATCGACTGGCAGGAATTGAAAGATGAAAGCCATTGGACAATGGGATGGAAATAGCACCTCACTTCATCTTTTGATACCACTGGCTCGTAACACCCAAAATACAATTATTATTGAATGAGGAAACAGCATGCCCTATTCACAACAACAAATAACCGCCAAACATCGTTGGTCTGACAACGTATTTAGCTTTACTACTACGCGTCCCGATGAGTTTCGCTTCAAGAATGGTGAGTTTGTAACACTTGGACTGCGCCAACAGGAGAAACTGGTTGCGCGCGCTTATTCGATTGTCTCAGCTAATGACGATGAACAACTCGAATTCCTGAGTATTGCCGTACCTGATGGCCCACTGACCAGTGAGCTAGTCAATGTCGATCCCGGCAATGCTATCTGGATCAATACCAAAAGCACTGGCTCATTGACGCTCAACCATGTGCAACCTGGACGGCATCTCTACATGATAGCCACTGGCACTGGTCTTGCACCTTTTATTTCCCTACTACGTGGCGGGGAAGTCTTCGAGCGCTTTGACAAAACCATTCTTGTGCATACCGTGCGGACTAAAGAAGGCTTGGCTTATCGTGACGAACTTGAGTCAATGCAAGATGACCGTTTCCATTATGTCCCGACAGTGACGCGGGAACACTTCGCAACCACGGCGCGAGGTGCTGAGCTGTTTCGTTCGGGCGAGCTAGCCGAGTCATTGACGTTGCCAGCGATTGATCCCGAGCAAGATCGTGTGATGTTGTGCGGCAATCCCAATATGAACCACGAACTCAAAAATTTTCTACTGGAGGCCGGTTGGGAAATCACCAACCACCAAGGTGTCGGCAACTTCACCGTGGAACAGGCGTTTGTGCTGGAAAAATAAAAGCGACAACAGCCAAGCTCTATACTTGCCAAGTGTTTCTCTTGATATAAACAGTCTTGACACTACAACCTTAATCACAGCTTTCACTATCATTAAGGAAGCTTTGATTAAGTCTATTTTTTTGGAATCGGGACTTTAGTCCCGCCCTTCGTATTTTATTTTCAATACGTTAGGCGGTAAGCGTCTAGCTATCCCACATCCAAGGCAACAACGCATCAACATTCTCTGGGTGTTTAGGAATTTCACCCAGTAGCCAGTTGAAATAATCAAACGGCGTAATCCCATTCGCTTTGGCGGTTTCA
>CACVAY010000085.1:0-16489 GCA_902727985.1 uncultured Thiotrichaceae bacterium
CTGCAACCACAGGCGCTGTTTGTTCAGGCAGCCATACCCACACAAAAGCTTGAGTGGTACTAGAAATCATCATCCAACTCCACCTTCTTCCCTACTCCTTTGGCAGGTAATATCTTCAACATATTGGCGACGGTTTGCGAAACATGTTCCAGCTGCGTTACATCCTCCGCACCCCCCATTAAGGGCAACCCAACAATATGCGCTGCTTCAAATACCGTTCCAATCGAAACATTGAGCTTTCCTTTTTCAATGGCCGCTATGGTTGGACGTGACACTCCAATACGCTCAGCAAGATCACCTTGGGATAATTTACGCTCAAGACGTGCAGCTTTAATCATCGCACCAAGAATCTGAATGCGTTTTTGCGTTGATGACGAAATTACGGGAGAGCTATTCATTAAAAGGTAAATTTTAACTTACGTTGAACGACTCATTGTAAACTAAAACTTACAATATATAAAATATCAACAAATAGTCTTTAATCGAATAGCAAAACGATTAGCCTATTAAGGTTTCGCCATTGCAGGATCAATCATGGTGGCGAGCGCTTGCATCGAATCAAGCAAGAATTCGTGTCAATAGCTTGGAATATTGATACTGAGGTAAGACTAAACTTACACGCTATTTACTAAACTTTTGTTGTTCGTAGCTTTGCAAAGCATCGCTGAGGTTTTGATCATAGCCAATCGTTTCTGTCCATCGTTCCAACCACTGTTGGATGCTTAGATTATTCGGCCACCCATGAGCTTCCGCACATTCGCGCATTGCCACATCGATATTCTGCTGTGAACTGATAGCCTGCCAGACTTGTTTACGGGTTTGCCAACGCCGTGAGCGTTTGCGTTCCAACAAGTATATTTGCCTTGCGATCAAAGATAGCAATAGCAAGGAACTTAGCCCGATGAGAATACGTTGCCACCAAGCCAACACCCAAGGCCGTGCAGGTTGGTAATGATCTTTTTGCAGTTTTGCGGTTTTCGGATCAAACCACTGCCATTGCAATTCAGGAATCGCTAAACGCCCTGAGCTTTTGGGTTTGAGTGGAATGATGTAATCCATGATAAAACGCCCACTCTCAGTGGTATTGAGCGACGTTTTGGCGGGCAATACGTCTACATCGTTGGCTTCGCTGATTTGCCGAATGACCGCAGGAAACTGGGCTTGCGATACGGTGTCACTTGCAATCTTCAGATGCCATATGACCAAGCCCCCCGGGTTTAGCCAGCCCTCTTTTTCATAGTGAGAACTCATTTCAATCTCACCCACCGGGAAAGTCGGAGGTAGATAAGGAGGCAGGGCTCGAACATCAAGTTGCAACGGTTCGGGCTGCCACTTTTTCTGTTTCCCTCCGTTTAACATGTAGTAAATTTCTTTGAGATGGATATTCTGCAAACCGGAGCTATGCGGAATGAGCTTCCAACGCAGGCTTAATTCTCGATGGTCTTCTTTACCGCGTTGCTCATTTTTTGCGGGTAAAGGAATCACATCCATATTGGGGATTTTCAGAACCTTGGTCTTCAGGTGAGCAAAAGAAGATAGCCCCGTTCCTTTCGCTCGTACTTCCAGCACGATGGCTTCACGCTGCCACACGTCTTGCGCAGATAGTTGAGCCTCCCATTGAAGATCTATCACCATGACAACAACCCTGGCACTTCTTTGGGGGCATCTAATGATCCAGGGAAGCCCTCTTCAATTTCAAACAGACGCTTCCACATTTTTTCACTGCTACTCTCCATTTTCTGTAACACGAGTCGTGCTTCATACAAGGATTGATTGCGTGATTGCCACTCTTGCATGCTATTGATACCCCGTAGCGATAAGCGTTTTAGACCAACACCCACCAAGCTTTCCAGCTCTTCTTGAGGAACGGGGACTTCGGGTAAAACGAGATCTTGTCCAAAACCACTCCCCCATGATCTTGTTGGGTCCTGTTGACCGTCCAAGGCAGATTGATTGCCTCCGAGTTCTTGGCCAATCTCGGTACCTGCATTCTCGCCTTGATTATTACCACTCCCTTGAGGTTGCCCTACCCCAAAGCCCCCTCCATTATCTTGTCCTTGTTGATTGCTACGCGCTACTCGTTGCTGCTGTCTTTGTAATTGTTGGCGCAGTTGTTCTAACACTTTTTGCGCCACCGCCAAATTGTGTAAGGTTGGTTTATGCCCAGCCCGATAGGTCAACGCATCTTGGAAAACCTGTACTGCGGATAAATATTCACCCTGTTGAAAATAACTATTGCCTAAATTATGCAAGGCACGGCCTCTGGCTTCTTCCGAATCGGCCTGTATCACGGCCTTGGTATATTGTTTAACCGCCTCATCAAACGCTTCGGCTCGATAGGCTTGTTCACCAAGTTGCATCTCTCCTTCTGCGAAAGATGGCGGCGGTATCGGCAAAGCCAATAACAAGATAACTGGTAGCCATTTTCGAGGCATACTAATCAAGAGGAAAAACAAAACCAACGCTGGAAACAAGCTCCATTGATACAGCTGCTTCCAATGTTTTTCTGCTTGATCAGGAACTTCGGCTAATTCGTTAGTCTGCTGAGAAAGGTACAACGCTTGCCAATCAGAATAATCGCGCTTGGCGGTGGTATAACGCCCCCCACCTCTCTCTGCTAGTTGCGCGAGTAAACGGGCATTTAATTGCGAACGGACAATCAAGCCATGTTCCTGCACCCATCCTCCTTCTGCTAAAGGAATAGAACCACCATCTTCCTGACCAATCCCAATGATATTCAGTGGAATGTTTTTCTTTTTTAAGACATCTACTTGCTCTTCTACCGCAATTTTTTGTTCTTTGAAATCCCCATCTGTTAGCCAATAAATACTGGCAGGAGCTGATGTATCTTCACGTTTTGCAATGAGCTCATCCAAAAATTTCAGCGCCAATACCGAATCCCCTCCCAGTGTGGGTAAGATTAACGATTCGAGCTGTTGCAGATAAAAATCCGCAGCTGCAATATCGCTGGTTAGTGGTACTAAAACATGTGGACGTGAGGCATAGACCGTGACGGACAAACGGCTTTTATCGATTAAATTCGCGAATTCATGTAACTCGATACGTGCTCTAGCGAGCCGATTCGGCAACACATCCTCAACCTGCATAGAACGAGATACATCAACCAAGACATAGATATCCTGTTCGACGGCGGCTTTGGCTTGTGGCAACTTCAAGGGTAATTGCGGCCCGGCAAGTGTAATCGCCATCAGAATCCAGAAGGCACTCCAGAAAACCGTTCTTAGCCAACGCCGCCAACCTGTGCGCTGCACTTGCACCCAGGGAAGCAACTCAGGATCTGCATAATGATGAGCCTGTGAACGTAAGCGAAACTTTTGCCACAGCAGCATGACCACAGGAAAGAGGCATAGCAACAACCATAGCGGTTCGCGCCAACTCATGTTTGTTGCTCCTTGTTTGACGTTAGAAAGTGCCCCATTTGTATCGCCAGCAAGGGCAATAAAGCGAATAGGAGAAACCAAAAATACAAGGGAGTTTGTGTGTAATAAGGTTTAGGCGCTGCCTCATTTTTTTGTAGCTGACTAATCGCTTCCAAGGCGTTTTCAATGGTTTCAAGGTTTGTTGCCTCAAACGCAACGCCTCCCGTTTGTTGGGCAAGTGACGCTAACATTGCTACGTTTACAGGTTGATAGAGCAAACCTGTTTTGGCGTTTTCGCCTTCCAGAGCTGAGGAACCAATAGCGATAGGATAAATCGGAATTTTTGCGGCACGTGCCAACTCTGCTGCCGCCGTTGGTGTTGCTTGTCCGATGGAGTTATTAGCATCGGTAAATAACACCATGATCTGCTTTCGCTGAGGTTGCTTTGCGGCTTCCTTAAGAGCTAATAGAATCGCATCTCCCAAGGCACTGACACGTCCTGCCAAGGTTGTCGTCAAACGCATAACCTGCGCTTTAATCAGTGCAGGGTCATGCGTCAGTGGCGTTAATACATAAGGGTGCTCGGCAAATACCACAACAGCTAAACGCTCTCCATTGGTTTTACTCACAAACTCACTAATCAGCAGCTTTAAAACCGCGAGTCGGGAAACCGCCTTGCCATCAATATCATAGTCAGTAAGACGCATACTGATAGAAACATCGACCAGTAATACAATATCTCGCTCAGGTGGTAAATCCGGTAATTTCTCCCCCAATTTTACGGGTTGTGCCAATGCCAAGCTCAACATAACCACTGTCCACAACAAGACGAAACCTTGTCGCCGATACTGCCGTAAGCTCGCATGACTTTCGGGTAACTGGTTTATCAAAGGATGCTTGAAACGCAAACGCGCTGATAGCCAGAAATGCTCTAGTGACACCTGATGCCGCTGCCATAGATAAAAGCCGATCAGAAAAAGCCAGGGTATTAATGCATACCACGGTGTTAACCATTGCCATGCCCCCTGATCAGCCATGGAAACGACTCCATAGGCTTTTCAATAACCCTTTGACATCATTGATCACGAAGACTAGATAAGTCCGTAGCGGCTTAAGCTTATGGCGAAGTGGTAAAGCTTTGAGGCTTTTTAAGAGACGCTTGAGTAATACAGTTGACGATAGTCTCGACGCTTTATCTTGTAGGAATACTTCTGCCTGGGCAACCAGTGATTTTATCTCAATATCTGGAGACGGTGCGTAGCGAGCGACATCCAAGTCTTTCAGCATATGATCTGGTAATACTTTTTTTAGCTGAGTTTCTTGAAGACCTTCCCGTAATAATGCAGCGAGTTGATAGGGGCTCAACGATGATAAGTGTTGCAACTCTTGCATCGCTATAATTTCAGGCTGCCGCTGCTGGAATATCCTTAATACAACAAGCAAGACTAACAACAGCAGCAGAACACCTAATATCAGCCATAGGTATAACGGGAAATCCGCTGGTGGCATTTCAATATCATAGAAATAGTTGGCGGGATTATTCATTCTACTCCTGCCTGTGGCAAGGGCACGGTATCCTCAGGTTTATCATCCTCCGCCTTCAACTGGTAATAATTCACACCATACTTTGCAAACTGGCGTTCAATATCCTGACGATAGTGATTGGCTGCATGACGAAACTCTTTTCTCAAACTTTCATCCGCAGTATTCACGGTGCTAAGCTTATCTGCTCCCTCTCCACACATACCTTGTAATTCTAGCGTACCCAAACCACTTAATTCACATTCTGCAGCATCCACAATCTGTACTGCCAACAAGGGATTATCTTTTACCAAAGGTACCAGGTTTACATAATCTTGCTGTGCATCTTGCATGAAGTCACTCAGTAGATAGATATGCATACCCGGTAGTACATACTCGGGTAGCTCTGCTAGAACGGCTTGCATATCAACAGATGTGTGACGCTCTTGAGGTGGTGCAGCCTGGCTAGCTTGTTCAAGAAAATGCCAAATATTTGCTTCTTCTTGAGATGCCGGGAACCATTGCACCTGTTCATCCAATAAGACACCTGCCACTGACCATCCCTGATGAAGCGCTGCAAACGCAATCAGTGCTGCCATACGATTCGCTTGGGTGATTTTAAGGCGTTTACGTGTTCCAAAACGCATTGAAACACGCCGGTCAAGCATGATAAAGACACTAGGACGTCGCTCTTCACGGAATACTTTTACATGTGCTTTGCCTGTGCGAGCCATCAACCGCCAGTTAAAAAACCGGGGCTCATCTCCCGGTTCGTAGCTGCGACTATCTTCGTAGTCCATGCCCGAACCGCGAAAGCGTGACAAAGTATCACCGTATTGCGGCTGTTTGAGTAGGCGCTGTGAATAAGAAAGTCCGGCAAGCTTTGCTCGCTCATAGAGAACATGCAACTCCTGCTCTTGCAATAGCGGCTGCTCCGTCAACTTCACGGAATAATCACCTCTTTCAAAACTCGCTGGATAATTTTATCGGCAGTGACACCCGAAGCACGTGCCGCATAAGCAAGCACTAGGCGATGTCGTAACACGTCAGGTACCATCGCAATAATATCATCAGGAACCACATATTCACGCCCTTGAATATACGCCAATGCTCGACTCGCACGCAGTAAGGCTAGTGAGGCACGTGGCGATGCACCGGCCTGCAAATACGCTCCCCAACTTTCTTCAAATGCCTCTAAACGACGTGTTGCTCCCACCAGTTCAACAATATATCGCTCTAGTTCTTCACTAACATGGATATCGCCGACTTCATTTCTGGCTTGAAGCACTTGTTCAGCGTGGAGCGGAGAATGTAAGGCCTCTTTTTTCTTGCCATACACCATGGCATGGTCTCGCTTGAGAATTTCCAACTCTTCGTTTGCTGATGGGTAATCAAGCACCACATGTAATAAGAAACGATCTAACTGGGCTTCTGGTAAAGGATAAGTGCCGCTTTGCTCAAGTGGGTTTTGGGTTGCCATGACAATAAACAATTCAGGCAAGGCACGGGTTATCCCCCCCACCGTTATTTGCTTTTCCTGCATGGCTTCCAGTAACGCCGATTGCACTTTAGGCGGTGCGCGATTGATCTCATCTGCCAGCACAATTTCATTGAACAATGGACCTTGCACAAAATTAAAACTGCCTTGTTGAGGATCGAATATCTCAGTTCCAGTGAGGTCGCCGGGCAGTAAATCAGGCGTGAATTGAATTCTCCGGAAGCTCGCGTTAACGCCACTGGCGAGGGTGGTTACCGCCGTTGTTTTAGCAAGGCCAGGTAAACTCTCCAGCAATACATGCCCCCCCGTCAACATACTGATAAGCAATCGATCCAATAATTCACTTTGCCCAACAATAGCCTCGGCGAGATGCTCTCTAAGTTTCAGGAATTCTTGCTGTGTTTGCATAAGTACATCACTCCTAGCAATCGTTGGTGATTGTTCATCAGTTTTTTCGGAACATCTTTAAATCCTAAACCAGTATAGAGTGCTTGTACCTATTTTTCGATATTTCAGCTCTCGGAACTTTATTTGCTGGCTATATTCTTCCTTTAATCCACTTTCCGTAGGCAATGCGCAATGCGCTAAATATACTTTGCCCCAAGCTTGATAAATAATGAAAATCCTGTAAAAGACAAACGGGAGTCTCGAAACCTAATGCTTTGTTTTAGAACTCTCTAATAAAAAACCCCATACCAATCTCAAAGAGTAACCAGCATGTGCGGAATCGCCGGATTTATTGATTTCAATAAAAAATCGTCTGAAGACGACCTTCAAAAAATGACTGATGTACTGCACTATCGTGGCCCTGACGATAGTGGATACTTTTTCTCACCGAGTGAACACTCACAAATTGGCTTAGGTCACCGTCGGCTATCGATTTTAGATCTCAGCCCCCTTGGTCATCAACCCATGCATTTTGAACATTTGCACATCGTGTTCAATGGGGAAGTGTATAATTTTGCTGAAATTCGTGAAGAGCTGATCAAGGAAGGCTATAGTTTTACTTCTGACTCTGATACCGAAGTCATTCTCAAATCTTTCCATTGCTGGGGCATCAAAGCTGTTGATAAATACAATGGCATGTTTGCTTTTAGTATTTACGATGAAAAAACACAAAAAATCACGCTGGTACGCGACCGTTCTGGCGTGAAACCGTTGTATTGGTATCACAAAGATAATCTGATTCTGTTCTCCAGCGAACTCAAAAGTTTTCATCAACACCCTGCTTTTGAAAAGGCCATTAATACCGATGCTCTGGCACAATTCCTCAACTACAAATATGTACCTGAGCCACATTGTATTTTTCAGCACTGTCGTAAATTAGGCGCTGGGCATTATCTGGAAATTGATTTAGCAACAGGAGAAACACACGAGTTAACGTACTGGAACGTGCTGCACGCCTATAACAAACCCGTACTAAAGATTTCTGAGCAGGAGGCCATTGAGGAACTTGATTCACTGATGCTGTCCGCATTCAATTATCGAATGGTTGCAGACGTGCCGGTCGGCATTTTCCTCAGTGGCGGCTACGACAGCTCCTTAGTCACGGGTATGTTACAAACACATCGCACTGAACAACTGAAAACCTACACGATTGGTTTCCATGAAAAAGGCTTTGATGAAGCCCCCTACGCTAAACAGGTTGCCCAACACTTAGGTACTGATCACACAGAATATTACTGCACCCAAGATGAGGCAAAAGCCATTCTACCTGGGTTAGCAAACTTGTATGATGAACCGTTTGCAGATAGCTCAGCAATTCCCACTGTGCTCGTCAGCCAACTCGCCCGTAAAGAAGTTACGGTCTCCTTAAGTGCCGATGGTGGTGATGAACTCTTTGCCGGCTATGAAAAACACTCACGTGTACTTGATTATCATAAACGCTTTGCCAGCAAACCCGCAGCCCTACGCAACACGGCATCTAGTCTGATGGGATTGATCAACCCGGATTACATTCCTGTATTGAATAAGACCCAGAATTTTTCGACCAAATACGACAAGCTCCGACAAATTTTGGGGAGCAAAGACATTCTTGATGTTTTGAAAATTACCAGCCAGGAATTTAGTGAGTTGGATCTGAAACGTCTATTCAAAGATATGCCCAAAACGGCTCCAAATAACTTCGACTTGCAACATGCCTTTAATGATCATCCTGATGACCTCGGCAAAATGTTAGCGATTGATTATAAAACGTACATGCTGGACGACATTCTAACTAAAGTTGATCGAGCTACCATGAGCGTTTCTCTGGAAGGCCGTGAGCCTTTGTTGGATTATCGCCTCATCGAATATATTGCTCGTCTACCTTCCAATATGAAGTATCGAGACGGTGTGAAGAAGTATCTCCTTAAAGAAATTACCCACCGCTATTTACCGCGCGAAATCATGGATCGTCCGAAAATGGGGTTCGGTGTTCCTATGACGGAATGGTTTAGAGATGAGTTAAAAGTCTATTTTACGCACTACCTAACTGAAGAACGTCTGGATAAAGCAGGAATCTTCAATACCGCTGAAATTATTGGCCTACGCGATCGCTATTTAGCAGGTGCTCGCGAGAACAGCCAAAAGCTATGGTCACTCCTGATGTTTGAGATGTGGTATGAACAATGGATGGAGTAAGCAAGATTCTCTCTATAAGGCATAAGCGGTAATCAAACAGTGTCTAACTGTCGGGAAATCTTACCCATGCTTGCTATAGTAGGTGCATAATAGAATCCGAAGATACCGAGAAAGCTCATGCGCATCACACTATTCACTCTTACTCTGCTTTTCAGTCTGGCTGCAACAGCTGAAATTTATTCATGGAAAGATGCAAATGGCAATATGGTATTCGGAGATACACCACCGGAAGCAAAAAGAGCCAAAAAGATAGAAACTCAGCCACTCACCGTTATCCCCAGCTTTAAAGATCCTTCCCTGGAAAAAACAGAAGAAAAACCTAAAGAAGATAAAGATAAGGGTGAGGCCTATGAAAGTTTTGAAGTTGCTTACCCAAGTGATGATGCAACGATTCGCAGTAATGATGGTAATTTGAGTATCTCGCTCGACCTTTCCCCCTCCCTACAATCTTCTCACTTGGTATTTATTTACGTGGATGGTAAGAAAGTAATTGAGGAAGGCTCAACATCTTTGAGTGCGAGCTTGAACAATCTGGATCGTGGCACACATAGCCTCTTTGCGGTCGTGCGCAGTGAAGACGGTGATGTTCTCATTAACAGCAATACCGTGAAATTCCATATTCAGCGTAATTCCATGATCAACAGTAATTCAACAAACGCTGGTAATACTGAGCCCACCCAATATAACAACCTGCAACTCATCAATCAGCCACCACCAAACTAAGCACTGAGTTTCTTGGAGCTTCCTTAGACATCATCAGCAAAATTCAATAGTATGGGCAGCATGTTTCATATAGCCCTCTACGAACCAGAAATTCCGCCCAATACGGGCAATATCATGCGTCTTTGTGTGAACACCAATAGCGCCTTGCATTTAATCCATCCTCTAACCTTTTCTCTTGATGAAAAAAGCTTACGTCGCGCCGGTATGGATTTCAGAGACAAAGCAACCACCATTGAACACGAAAACTTTGCAGCTTTCCTCGAGCATATCGGCGATCGCAAGATTTACGCACTAACCACCAAAGGCAGCCGCCCCCATACTGATATTCAATTTGACGATGAAGCGGTGTTTTTATTTGGCCCGGAATCACGTGGCTTGCCAGATAGCGTGCTGGATCAAATGCCGCGTGAAAGTAAATTGCGTGTTCCCATCATGCCAGATTCCCGCAGTTTGAATTTATCGAATACAGCGGCCATTATGCTTTACGAAGCACTACGCCAATATGATTTTCCAGGGCTTGGCTAAATGAAGCTAATTCGCTACCCGCATCTCATCACCGAAGATCGACCAGCATGTATTGCCACGATTGGTAATTTTGATGGTGTGCACGCAGGGCATCGCGAAATCATTCAGCACGTCATCAAGTATGCCAGGCAACACAAGGTATCAGCACGCGTCATTACCTTTGAACCGTTGCCCAATGAATACTTTTGCAAAAAATTTGGCAAACCTGCTCCTAAGCGTATCTACCCTTTACGAGACAAGGCATTGCATTTGCAAGCATTAGGCATTGATGAATTTATTTGTTTGAATTTTGATACAGCACTTGCTCAGATGTCAGCCGAAGACTTCATTACAGAAGTGTTGATAAAGCAACTCAAAGTAAAACACTTGATTGTCGGCGATGATTTTCGTTTTGGTAAAGGTCGAACAGGTGATTTTGCGCTATTACAAAGCATGGGCGCATCACTGGGTATGACAGTAGAAGATACCAATACTATCCAGTTCGATGATGAACGTATTAGCAGTTCAAGAATCCGTGATGCTTTGAGTTCAGGCAATATCTCTCAAGCAACTACCTTACTGGGCGAACCTTATCGTCTATCAGGGCGTATCCGTCATGGTGACAAGCGTGGGCGCACGATTGGTTTCCCTACCCTCAACCTTCGACTCCAAGAAAATATCGTTGTTGCTCGCGGTGTGTATGCCGTAAAAGTCACAGGGCTAGACGATAAAACCTATACAGGGGTTGCCAATCTTGGGACTCGTCCGACGGTTGAAGGGACAGAATTGCGTCTGGAAGCCCATGTTTATGCATATCAGGGAGATGCTTATGGCAAACACGCCTGTATTGAATTGGTGCATTTCATTCGTCCTGAACAAAAATTTGATAACTTTGATGAACTTTTTGCACAAATAAAAAAAGATAGTTTAGACGCAAAACAACTTCTTAACACTACCACTTCATAAAACTCTCAGTACACCTCCCTCCCCTTACTGGATAAGGTTTCTAGCAGATCTGTTCAATAACCAATCAGACTAATAAATTCCAATATACAGCAATACCCCAGTAATTTATTCAGTTTTCATCACTTGTGTATTAATTGCCCATTCACTTGGTAGAGGTACTATAAACACACAAGTCAGTGTAGTTTCTAACCCCAAATAAGAATAACAAAATGAAAAAAACAATAATAATCATGCTTTTGTCGCTGATCTATTTTTTATTGCCGAATCTATTATTAGCTAAAACATCAGATATCCAGCCCAAGGAAAACCTAAATACTAGTGAACAAGTAAGATTTCTTACATTGGATAGCGATGTACTGAAAAAGCGACTTTCTATAACCCCATTCTCTCACCAAGAAAAACCGACAATTAATTTCCCTCTACCCAATGGAGGTAACATTGAAGTCACTGCAAAAAAAATAAAAATCTGGGAAAAAGAGCAAAGTCACTCACAGTTTTGGGAAGTGCAAAGCACAGATTCTGCTAATAAAAGCCACGGAGTCATCAATAGCACAGCACTAGGAATTCACGCAATGCTGGTTCTACCCAATAAGGAAATCATTCTTCTAAAACCAGCTTCTCTGCCATCTGAAAATAATTATATGGTCCAAACCAGAAAATCTATTCCTTTAAGCAAGCGTTTCGAAGAAGTTCTTTATCAAAATAAAAAAACGAATAAACCATCAATAATTTCACGCTCAACTCAACAGCGTGTTAACTATCAAGGTATTACTGAATATAGACTTGCTGTAGCAGCCACAGGCGAATTCACTGAGTTTTTTGACAGCGTCGAACTTGCTCAAGCCTCTATCGCCAATATGATCAGTCACGTCAATGTTATTTATGAACGCGACTTAGGGATACGATTTATTCTGGTTGATAATACGAATATTATCTTTGAACATCCTGGTGAAGGGTTTACTGCTGATGCTAGCCTTACCGAGCTGGGAGAGCAAAATGGAAAAATACTTGTGGAGCATATAGGTGCCGAAAACTTTGATATGGGACATGTCATTAGCTTTGGTCAAAACATTGGTGGATTAGCCTACATTGGAGGTGCTTGCAACCCCGACCCGGCCATTAAAGCCTCTGGAGCCAGTCGTACTTATGACCCTATGTCTGGGGCTTTTGATATTGATTATCTTGGACACGAAATGGGACATCAAGTAGGAGCAACCCATACCTTCAATAGCAATGAAGGGTTATGCGCAGGAACACGAACCCCTGAAACCGCTGTTGAGCCCGGTAGCGGCAATAGCATCATGAGCTACGCTGGCTTATGTGGCATCGATAATACTCGAGAATCAAGCCTCTCTGTCTTTCACATCGTCTCTATCGAACAAATCAAGCAACACCTCCAACAATATCAAAGCTGTGGCACAGTAGTTGCAAACGATACTAACACCCCACCAAACATTGAGTCCTTCGACAATTATATTATCGTTGATGCTGGTCAGCCGTTTACGTTACATGCTCAAGCGACTGATAGTGATAACGATGAAATAAGCTACTCTTGGGATCAAGTTGACGCAGGAACAGCTTCCCACACAGGCAATGATTATGGTGATAATGCAATATTCCAGATCATGGACCCTACTACAGCATCACAACGCACTTTCCCTGCCTACACAGTATATAACCGAGACATTCATTTCAGATTGGTAGTTCGCGATGGTAACGGCGCCATGAGTACCGAAGATGTAACGGTGACGGTTGTTAATGGGAAAGACTTGCCTAACACAACGACTGCTAAGGCTAGTGGTGGCGGTCATATTTCCGTAGGATTCTTCTTCCTACTCTTTTTCTTAAGCGCCTGCAAACTCCGAATAAAAGAAATTAAAGAAGCAAAACTCCACTAAGTTAATTGCTGGATGATCTGATCAGTCACACGAAAAGCATTCGCATAAATCGTAAATGTCGGGGTAACACTCCCTCCATTTGGCATAAAACTGCCATCTGTGACAAACACATTCCCGGTTCCATGCACTCGACAATCTGCATCGAGTGCTGAAGTTTTCGGGTCATTACCAAAACGTAAACCGCCTGCTACCAAGTTTGAAGTCGGTGAACTAAAAGCATTTCCCCATACTTGCTGAGCTCCCATGGCTTTCATCACCGACTCTCCTTTTTTCACAAGATAATTAGCAACCTTCAAATCATGCGGATGAAAACCTGCTTTAACTTTCGCAACCGGGCTTCCCCAGCGGTCTTTTTCCTTGCTATCTAAAGTCACATGGCAATTATCATTCGTTAGCCAGTCGCAGAAGACTTCAAACTTAAAATCTTTGGATTGGGTAAATACTGATTTCAAACGCTGCTTCAATGGCGTTCCCCAGAGCAAATCTCCATTTTGGCGTTTTAAGCTATTCGCATCCGAGAAGGGTGTGGGCGGGTCAAACACAAAATCTAGTGTTCCTCCCTTGACGGGTTTATCGAAAGCTTTTTTATCATCTATCACATACCAGTCTTGCAAGGCTCGATTAAAAAATGGCCCACGGATTTTGAGTTCATTGGCTTGTAGTTCACTAAACTTATCGAGTTCAAAGACTCCATGCCCTGTACCTCCCGCACAACAATGTAGATTCTTGCCAACTTGTTGATAGCGGTTACCAATCCCTTGGGGATGTTTTTCCCCTATTGAACTGAGCAACAAACGCGCTGACTCTATGGCATAGCAGGCAACGACAACCAACTTTGCATGAACCCGGGTTGACTCACCGGATTTATCATAATAATCGACTGAAGATGCATCCCCCTTCTGATTGGTATTGATTCGATAAGCTTTTGCATGGGTAATCACTTCAAAATTATCGGCAGATATTCTTTGAAGCAAGGCTGCCCGCGAGCTAGATTTTGCCCCTGACGAACAACCATAACTTCCACAGTAGCCAGAATATTCACAACTGCGTCGTTCATTATTAGGTTTGGATAAAATGGCTCGAGCCATGGGTAAGGCGGTATAACCAAGCCCCTTACAAGCCTTATCAAACCAACCCGCGATAGGATGTTCGGCTGTTGGCGGAAAAGGGTAATCCTCGGTTGAACGGGGTTCTAAATACGGGTGGTCAACAACGCGACCTGAGACGCCAACTAGCTGTTCTACTTTTGTATAATAAGGCTCTAAGTCATCATAGCTAATTGGCCAATCTGCTATTGTTGCGCCTTCTATAGGGCCAAATTCACTCAACAAGCGAAAGTCTTGTGGCTTTAAACGATGAAAATAGCCGCTCATGAAATTAGAAGCTCCACCAACAACATTACCACCCCAGAACTGGCTCGTGGTGTCGCTTGTCCAACCATCATTGCTGGGCTCTTCTAAAACATGTCGCTCATGTTCAAAGGAGGATTGGAAAATATCATTTCGTGGTAACTGCTCATCTTTGAAAAAGTCACTTTCTTTATACCAGGCACCTTTTTCTAAAACGCCGACAGAATATCCTGCCTGAGCCAACTCATACGCTACTGGCCCTGCTCCAGCACCACTGCCAATAATACAAACATCAAAGGATTTATCCGTACTCATGACAGCCCCTGATAATAACGATAGAGCTTTGTGACAGGAGGACGTGGATAACCGGGTTGATGCTCCAACCATTTCCAACCGATTTGTTCGGGGTTTCCTCCATAAACAGGATCAAGCGTCAGTGCTTCAAGCAAGTAATACACCAGCAAAGACATCCAATTTTCTCCTCGCTGGGTTTTAGAAAACTCAGCCAGAACTTGATGCTGCTGGCTCGAACTCAGTTTGATGAATGTCTGTGAAAATTGCTCATCTGCCTGAGCTTCAAGCCATGCAACCCCTTTCTGGATAAACACAGGATCACCATCTTCGATATTCTTTTTATCTTCTAAGGCCCATTGTAAATAACGGTAGGCTTGCAAATCACTTGCAGAGGGCCCATCACCATCATCTGGAAATAATTGTTGTTGCACAGCTTCGATGATCAGCTGTTGCTCTTTTGAGAACACGATAGCTTTGACCGTTGCTTTCTCATCAAGGACCTTTGCAATAACCGGTTTATACATTAACAATCCAGTCAATACACCAGCCATAGCAGAACGAGTCAGAAATTCTCTTCTGGTTTGGCTATTTTCAAACACATGTTGATTCGGCTTTTTAGCTGATGCTTGATTTACTGCACGAAGTCTCGACATAGAACTTCTCCATCAAAGAGTAAAGATGTCTAATCACACCTGATTATAGCTGCGCCAAGCTGGTAACTTCTTTATCTATTCTCAAAAACAACAACTATTCTTGCTCTTGCTTAGCTAAACGAGAACGCTGCCATATCAAATAAATAGCTGGAATCACAAACAACGATAGTAGTGGCGCTGTCACCATTCCACCAATCATGGGAGCAGCAATTCGCTGCATAACATCAGAGCCTGTACCGCTTCCAATCATAACCGGAATAAGCCCACCAACAATCACTGCCACAGTCATAGCTTTAGGACGAACTCGCATCACTGCTCCTTCCATAATCGCAGCTTTTAAGTCTTTCACTGTTCGCAATTTATCTGCCTGCTTCCACTCATCCACCGCATTATTCAAATACAGCAACATAATGACTCCAAATTCTGCCGCAACACCCGCCAATGCAATAAAGCCTACCGCAACCGCAACAGACATATTGAAATCGAGAATCCATAAATACCAAATACCGCCAACCAAGGCGAATGGTAATGACAACATCACGATCAGTGCCGCTGTCATACTTTTGAAGGCCAAATACAGCAACACCAAAATAATCAGCAAGGTCATTGGTACAACTAATGTCAGCTTTTCCTGCACCCGCAACATGTATTCATACTGCCCTGTCCACGTCACTGAATACCCAGGCGGTAATTTCAGCTCTTGCTCCAACTTTTTACGTGCTGTTGCGACATAACTTCCAAGATCAACATCGCTAATATCAACAAACGTCCAACCATTGAGACGGGCATTTTCCGTCTTGATCATCGGCGGCCCTTCGACGACTTGCACGGATGCCACACGTGAAAGGGGGATATGCGCTCCCGCAGGGGTAACAATTGGCAAATCCATTAACTTGTCGATGCTATCTCTCACATCTCGTGGATATCGTAGATTGATTGGGTACCGTTCAAGCCCTTCTACACTTTCCGAGATATTTGCACCGCCCACAGCAGAACCAATCACGGTTTGAATATCCGTAATGTTTAAACCGAAACGCGCGGCCTTGATTCGATCCGGCACTATTTCAATATAGCGTCCACC
>CACVAY010000085.1:16589-18940 GCA_902727985.1 uncultured Thiotrichaceae bacterium
AACAGCGGCGACCACAAACACATTTTCAAGAGTGGTCGGTAAATAACGATAAGTATTTTTGACAGTGGATTACTACTTTCTTTGGGTATACGCCCGCGAATAAAGAAACCCATCAAGACAGGAATCAACGTAACCGCCAAACCTGCTGCAGCAGCCATTGCATAGGTTTTCGTGAAGGCTAATGGTGAGAATAAACGCCCTTCTTGTGCTTCTAATGAAAACACCGGGATAAAACTGAGGGTGATTATCATCAAAGAGAAAAACAAAGCAGGACCGACTTCTACTGCTGAATGCGTTATCACATCCCAATGCGCCTTGCCAGTTGGCATCTCTCCATATTTCTGTTTCCAGCGTTCCAAATGCTTATGCGCGTTTTCAATCATCACAATTGCTGCATCAACCATAGCCCCTATGGCTATCGCAATACCGCCCAGTGACATAATATTCGCATTGATACCCTGCTGATTCATGATGATAAATGCCGTCATCACACCTAAAGGCAAACTGACAATCGCGACAAAGGCCGAACGTAGATGAAACAAAAAGACAATACACACCAAAGCAACAACCAGAAACTCTTCCAAAAGTTTCTCTTGAAGGTTATCCACCGCATTCAGAATGAGCTTGGAACGATCATAAGTCGTTACAATCTCCACACCATCAGGTAAGCCCTGTTGCAACTCAGCCAGACGCTTCTTGGTTGCCTTGATAACATCTAGGGCATTTTCACCATCGCGCATGACGACAATACCGCCAACGACCTCACCTTCTCCATCAAGCTCGGCGATGCCTCGGCGCATCTGTGGCCCAATTTGTACTCTTGCCACATCGCGTAACAAAATTGGTGTGCCTGTTTCTTTATTTAGCGAGACTGGAATGGTTTCGATATCACTGAGAGATTCGATATAGCCTTTAGCACGAATCATGTATTCAGCTTCACCGAGTTCTATTACCGAACCTCCCGTTTCCTGATTGGCATTTTGAATCGCCTTTTTTACCGTATTGAGCGATAAATTGAATATGCGGAGATGCTCAGGATCAACAACGATCTGATACTGCTTCACCATGCCGCCCACGGTAGCGACTTCAGATACCCCTTGTACAGTTTGCAATTCGTATTTCAGAAACCAATTTTGCAAGGAGGTTAATTCAGAAAGATTATGTCTCCCTGTTTTATCCACCAAGGCATACTCGTAGACCCAACCTACGCCAGAAGCATCTGGCCCGATTTGTGGCTCAACACCATCGGGCAATTTACTTGCTGCTTGACTCAGGTACTCCATGACCCGTGCTCTAGCCCAATAAAGATCCGTCTTATCTTCAAAAATCACATAAACATAAGAATCGCCAAAAAAGGAATAGCCCCTAACCACAGAGGCTTTAGGCACAGATAACATGGTCGTGGTTAAAGGATACGTTACCTGATCTTCAACCACTTGCGGGGATTGGCCTGGGTAACTTGTTTTTATAATAACCTGCACATCTGATAAATCAGGAATGGCATCCAAGGGCGTTGTCTTGACGGATACAAATCCCCAAGCTACTAAGATTAGTGTCAGGATAATAACGAGAAAACGGTTTTGAATAGACCAGGTAATAAGTTGCTTCAGCATGATCTTCCCCTATTCCGCCATACGCCTAAAACTTGCTTGCAGATTGCTTTCTGAATCAATCAGGAATTGTCCGGACTCTACAACCTGATCCCCCACTTTCAAGCCAGAAGTGATCTCAACAAAACCTTCTGACTGTTTACCGATCTCTACTTCGACAGGTTGATAAACACCTTCCTCGTCAAGCTTCACCACACGCACGCTGTCTTGATAATAAATCAGCGCATTGCTTGGAGCACTCAATACGGAATATCCCTCTGTACTTATTTGTACATCAGCGAACATATTCGGCCGTAGCTGCAAATCAGGGTTATCAAAGACTAGGCGTATCGTTAATGTTCTTGTTATCCGGTTTAATTCTGGATAAATGTAATCGACCTTACCTTGCCATTTTTTACCGGGCATACCCTGCACCTGAATCGTTGCATTATTCCCTTTTTTTACCCACTGCATTTGATCTTCAAAGACATCAACCAACACCCAGATTCTCGATAGATCTGCAATCGTATATAGCTCATTACTGGGAGTGACATACATACCATCACGAATGGCCATATTCATCACGACACCTGATTGCGGTGCATAAATTTCCGTTTTCCCAGAAGACTTTCCTTTTTGCAATACACGGTTTATTGAGGCTTCTGAGACATCTAGCAGCCGAAGTTTTTCTTTGGCAGATTCTGTGAGATTACGGGAGCCACCTTGAGAAAACAGCTTTCCAGATTGCTTTGCAATAAGCAG
>CACVAY010000085.1:19040-24624 GCA_902727985.1 uncultured Thiotrichaceae bacterium
ACATAGTTAGGATCACTATGCTTTTTTTCATGTTCTATCGCGGTCTCTTCATGTCCAAGATATTCATTCAGTGAAATAGAATCTGCAAACTGCTTAACCGTTTGCGGTGCATAAAACCATAGCCCAGCACTCGTTGCCGATAGCAATACAACTAGGATTAATATCCCTTTTAAAATTTTCATGGTACTTGCTCAATAAATTACAACGCATATCGCATCGCGACATGAATAAATAAGATTTAAAGCAAGATGCTGGGAGGGTGATAGATAGCGTTAGGTAGGAATGGTAAATGTTGTGAATACACGCTGCGTGTAAATGTAGAGTGTCGAAGAGATAAAGTATCACTAGCAACTAGCGGAAGAGCGAAGCTTACTGAGTGGCCCTTATCGCAATCACAATCGGTCATTGAACAATGATGTTGATGAACATTGTCATGGCAGCAATCATGCTTATCTGATTTCTCATTAGCTGACACAGTTACTTCATCACTATGCCCACAATGTCCATAAATATCCGTTGCTACACTGACTACGGGTGTGAACAAGATTGATATCAACAATGTGAGTAACAAAATAGGACGCATGATTATGTAACGTATTTACATCTATAATAGATACAAGAATAACCTAGTTTAAGCGATTATCCTCAATAAACTCTTCTATGAATGATTTAGAACGTGCGCTACTAAAGCGTGCTTGCTCTTCACCATTTTGGAACATAATAATCGTTGGAAAACCACGCACCTGATACTTACCTGCAAGCTTCATGTTCTCGCCTTCATCAACTTCTAACTTGGCAAGTAGTACATCACCGTTATAGTCATTCATTACCTCACTCAAAACAGGAGCGATAAACAAACAGGGACTGCACCATTCAGCCCAGAAATCGACTAACACAGGCTTTTCATATGAGACTTTTATCACTTTCTCTTCAAAGTCATCTACGTCGATATCAACGGTAAACTCATTACTTCGAGATTGCATTACTTATCATACCACTTGTGATAACTACGCTTCTTACCTGCACGTTGCGTAATAATTCCTTCAATCGCATCAATGCCGCTAATTTCAAAACTTTTATAGTCAGGGTTAAGCGGTACCAGATAGTAGCGATTATCTTCAATCTTTAGCTGTCTGAAAATATATTCATCACCAAGGTCTTTAGCAAAAACGTAGGCACCATCTTTCACCAAACCTGTAGGATCGATAATAATAATCGCCCCGACATCGAACTCAGGTTCCATACTGTTATCGATGACCTGCAAGGCAAATGGTTCCGATTCGGAACAATTCCCGCCATCTCCAAGGTTTTGCTTGAAGGCGTCTTGTATATTTATTTTTACTTCATCCATAACTATTTCGGATCGTTTTTGCTGAATTCTGAGGCGGCAACGTGTCTTTCAGGCTCGTACCAGTGTAATTTATCGTGCAACTTCACAACGTTGCCAATAATCGTCAATGTTGGTGCTCTCACACCTGATGTTTCAACTAATTCTGGTAAAGTTGCCAAGGTGCCAATGTGCACACGCTGATTACGCGTTGTTCCCTGTTCAATGAGTGCTGCTGGCATATCAGGGGACATACCATGTTCTTGTAATTCTTGGCTGATAACTTTGATGCCAGTAAGCCCCATATAGAAAACAACAGTCTGGTTTTCTTGTGTAAGGTGTTCCCAGTTGAGGTTAATTGTACCGTCTTTTAGATGACCAGTCGCAAAACAAACAGATTGCGCATAATCACGATGTGTTAGTGGTATCCCCGCATAGGATGAACAACCGGAGGCTGCAGTTACGGCAGGTACAACCTGGAAAGGCACACCTTCCTCAGCAAGTGTTTCTATTTCTTCTCCACCACGACCAAAGATAAAAGGGTCTCCACCTTTTAGTCGCAATACTCGTTTGCCTTGTTTAGCTAATTCAACTAATAAATCGTTGATCCTGTCTTGCGGGACTGCATGATTGGCTTTTTCTTTGCCAACATAAATACGTTCAGCTTGACGATTTGCCATATCAAGTATGGTTTTGGATACCAAACGGTCATACACCATCACATCAGCTTGTTGCATCAGACGCACAGCTTTGAATGTTAATAAATCAGGATCGCCAGGACCTGCACCAACTAAATAAACCTCACCCATTTCAGACTTGCCTGAACCAGATTCCAGCAATTTATCTAAATGACGACGAGCATCTTGAACTTGCCCTGCATACACCAACTCTGCGAATGGACCTTTTAACGCACTCTCCCAAAAGGTCTTTCTCTCATTACCCGTCGCAAAACGTGCTTTTACCTTATTTCGGTATTCTTCTGTGATTGCCGCCAGTTCACCACAACTTGCAGGAACCATCGTCTCTAACTTCATCCGTAGTTGACGTGCCAAAACGGGAGATGCGCCACCTGTAGAAACAGCAATGCGTACCGGAGAACGGTCAACAATCGATGGCACAATGAAGTTGCATAAATCAGGGTTATCAACAACATTTACCAACATATTTTGTGAGTCGGCATATTCACCAACCTGACGATTGATGTCTTTATTATCTGTTGCGGCTATAACCAGGAATGCACCTGCAAGGTCAGTTTCTGCATATTCTCTAGCTTCATAGGCAATATGCTTTTGCGTTAATGTCTGTAATCTTTCGGTGATTTCTGGTGCAACGACGACAACATTCGCTTCTGCTTTGAGTAATGCCTTTACTTTTCGTTCTGCAACCAAGCCTCCGCCAATAACAACGCAAACCTTGTCTTTGAGATTTATAAATGTGGGATAATGGTGCATTAACGCTTTTTCCGTTTCTTTCGACTAACATAACTCACGATGCCACGCACAATATCGCTATAGGGGAAGTTATCTATCGATAAATATTTTTTAAGAGCCTGATCAACCACTTGATAAATATTGACATCTTGATCCTTTTCATCAGATAACAATATATTTCTTAAGGCTATGGTGCCACCTGCCTGGACTTGCAACTCCTTATTATGCGGCATTGGGCCTTCAACTGTCACAACGCGTAATGAAAAGCGGGCATTTTTACGCATAATATTCAGAAACTGGGTGCAGTTTTCTGCCGCAGATTCAGATTGACAACCAACACCTTCACGTGTCGCAATCAGAAAACGTTGTTTCTTTTCACAATCACAACGACGGTTGTTTATGGCTTTTTCGAATACACATCGGTTGGGATTAACCTCGTTGTAGACAGCACGGTATTCATTTTCGTCCATTGAGGACTA
This sequence comes from uncultured Thiotrichaceae bacterium, assembly GCA_902727985.1. GTDB lineage: Bacteria > Pseudomonadota > Gammaproteobacteria > Thiotrichales > Thiotrichaceae > HyVt-477. Next base: position 22,277 of record CACVAY010000085.1, read on the forward strand.
CTTTTCCCATTCCATAACAATTTTCTCCTCACGCTTTTCCATGAGAATTTCTTCCGCTGCAAGTTGGTTTGCCGCAAACTGCATCTTAACCGTTACTCCACTATCTAATGGAAGCGCTTTACGAAGCGATCGTGCCAGTTCCCGTGCTTCTTTGTATTCTTCAAATGAATCCTGGAAATCAAGATTTTTAATCAGCTCTGTTGGCTGTGTAATTTTAAATACATAATATGGCATTGCTATTACCTCACTTCACAGTGTTTATTTAATTATCGCGTACTAAGTTAAGCGAGTAAATTGTCGACGTGATGCACAATGATCTTTGTCACAGGTTCCAGACGTCTTCGCATAACAGAACCAACTGAATCATTTCCTGCGAAAATTGGGATCAGAGTATCTTCACCTATTTGCGATAAAACCAAAAAGGATTGTAATTTATCACGGAGTTTATCGTCTAATACCCTATTTAATTCGTGTAATTGCTCAGAACACTCAGATTGATTTTGCATCCATAATTCGGCTCGCTCACAAGCTTGATTAATATCCCTAACCCCTCTATGTTCAGGCCACTCAAGCGTAAAATGACTATCTACTGCCTTGAATAAAGAGATCACTACATCTTGATCAACCGGCTTTTTAAGTGAGTTTTTTAGCGTTCCTAACCACTGTTGTCCAGGCTTTTGAAAAAGCTCGACAAACTCATCCACTATTACATTGTTAGAAAGATCACTACGAGATTTTATCTCATCACAGTGATAATTCTCTTTATTCTCAGCAGGAATTAGACCTTCAGAGTGTAGAAAACCTACATAGTATGGGTTTTTACGCTTCGCTCGTGCCCATAACGCTGCACGTTGATCATCGCTAATCAACTCACCCTGTAAACATAATCTAACCGTATCAACCACATTTAATTGACGTTCCTCAAACGGGAGAAACTCCAATAAGTATTCAGCCAATTCACGACCTAATTCTCCTTCAACAACCTCAGGGTAATGTAATAGACGACGCGCTACTTCTGTCGTCGGATTAGCCCACCAAGCGTATTTACCGATATCATGACTTAAAGTTGGAGCGTGAACTAACGCTACTATCGCTTCTGGCTCACCCAACAACAACATATGCTCAAGTGTATTATCAGCATGACCCATTCGAGTCCAACGCTTAAGGAATATAGGATAACCGCCAGGGGAGCCAGTCACCTTCATTGAGATCATCTCTCGAATCCAGCGCAAATATTGTTCATCCCTTGAAGTTGGGTTTAACTTAACCTTGGCTTCACCCTTATCCGTGAGCGCATGCACAGTCATTGTTCCTTCATTGATCCTGATCGCTTTCAGTTGTTGCGCAAGCAACACGTTCATTCTCAAATTGTCTTCGTTGGATAACTGCATCATTACTGTAGATAGATTACTGGAAATAGTAATCTATGGTCATATGAAAGTTTTTACAATATCCTTCATGGGCAATGCACTGTACCTACGATTGGTACATTTCTGATTTATGCTACTTTATGAATTTGGTCCACGGGTGATCCTTGTCATCAGGTACTTTCGCCCAATATAATTCTCCTGAATGACGCCAAGGATCTATGACAATTCCTTTTTCTAAAGGTTCATCTTTGGCGGACAAGATCAGTGTATTATGCTCATCTTTGGTCATTCTAAAAGCAGTTCCCCGGTGGATATCAAATGTCCGAAGGTTCTTACGTTTCATAAGCGCAGTCATATCATCGGCCCATTCATAACAGAGTCCCCGAGGCCTTTTCCCTGTATTTACCAAAACATTGTGGTATTGCGGAGGATAGACCAATCCATATTTTTTTGCTAAGTACATCGGATATATTACTGAGTCAAAAGCAATCTCTTTTGCTTCCACTTTATCCACATCAGCACTCAGTTCTATGAGTGCATTGTATAATTCAGTAATTTTTTCTTTATCAGCATATGTCAATGAGACAGGTACAGGTCTTCCCTCAGCATTAAGAGAAACATCTTGAAATTTAGCTGTGCCACATCCTGATAGCAGGAAAAGTAGTATGGTTAAGCCAAACAGCCGGTTTATCATTATCATTTAAAACACTCGTTTATATGGTCAAAGCCATATAGATGATAACAAAAAATCACATAGCAACTGAAAAATCTCTATTAAAACAAGCGCCTTGAACAAAATACGTACAATGCTGAAGAAGGGTAGGCAGATAAGCAAGCCAAGTGACGCAAACTATTGCAGGCATAAAAAAGCCCTGACGCAAGTCAGGGCTTAGTATTTAATCTTGGTAATGACCTACTCTCACATGGGGAAACCCCACACTACCATCGGCGATGACACGTTTCACTTCTGAGTTCGGG
>CACVAY010000086.1 GCA_902727985.1 uncultured Thiotrichaceae bacterium
TTTATTCATCAACTTACCCATTAGCCCATATAAACCAATCTGAGTTGCACCGTCATCAATGGGGAATGAAGTTTCTTCTGGTGTAACCACAAAACTATGTTCTGCTTGTATATCTTCTCGGGAGTTGTAGAAGCCTTTCTTTAGTTTGGGCCTTGGGTTTCGTTTAATTTCAATCGCCCATTTCGTTTGATCGGGGAACAGCAATACCAAGTCCATTTCTGCACCTGCGGATGTTCGATAGAAATATGGAATAGTAAATTCAGGTGCTACCGCGATTAGGTTTTCTATAACAAACCCCTCCCAGCTTGCGCCTACAATGGGGTGTTTTACTAACGCATCCCAGTCTGAAATATTGAGCAATGCATGCAGTAACCCGCTATCCCGAATGTATAAAACAGGGGTTTTAACCAGACGTTTTCCAACATTGACATGAAAGGGTTGTAAGCGACGAATCAAAAGAAGGTCGGCCAATAGATCAGTGTAAGCAATGACTTTTCGGTAATCGATTCCTAAACTGTCAGCCAATGTGGATGCATTAAAAGGTTGCCCTTGTAAATGCGCCAGCATTGTCCATAGTCGCTGCATCGTTTCTAGTGGCACAGAGCGGTCAAAAAATGGAATGTCTTTTTCTAGGTAGCTACGAATCAGATATTTTCTACGACGGAAACTACTCTCATCTGATGTTGCCAAGTAGCTTTGTGGAAAGCCTCCCCTGGACCAGAGCGTTTCAATACTATCTTTGCCTGTTTCTATACAGTGGAATGGGGTTAGATCTAAATAAGCGACGCGTCCAGCAAGACTTTCTCCCGCCTGTTTCATCAACTCCACAGACGCGGAGCCTAGTAATAAAAACTGCCCTGTTTCCCTACCCTCCCTACGTCTTTGATCAATGACTCCTCGTAAAACTGGAAAAAGTTTAGGCGTATTTTGGATTTCATCAAAAATGATTAATTCGTCTTTGTGTTGCTCGCAAAATAGCTTGGGGTTTTGCATCACCCCATCTCTCTCGATGTAATCTTCTAGGTCGATATAGATGGCGGGACGTGAATTTAAGACTTCTTGCGCGAGTGTTGTTTTGCCTACTTGACGTGCCCCTAGCAAGACAACAGCAGGTTGATCTTCGAGCGCGTTATTGAGAGTTTGGCGAATCTGTCGTTCAATCATCCTTGCAAATTATCACTCATGTTAATAATTTGCAAGGATGATTGAACGATGTGATTTTTATATTATTAGAGTTATTAAAAGAATAGGCAAATCATTCAGCAGACTGCTTTTCTATGTAATTTACGCCTCTAAACAAAGGTGTTTACTGAGTAATTTTCGCAAAGGCGCCATTCACGAGTGTAAGCAAATCATCAGGAGTCAATTTAATTTCCAACCCTCTTCGACCTGCACTCACATAGATAGTAGAAAACTCTTGTGCAGAAGCATCAATTACAGTTTTCAATCGCTTCTTTTGCCCTAATGGGCTCACTCCACCCAGTACATAACCTGTTGAACGCTCAACATCTACTGGGCTTGCCATAACAGCTTTCTTGCCCTTTGCAGCCTTGGCTAAGCGTTTCATACTTAGCATGGATGAAACAGGGATAACACCAACTGCTAACTCCTTGCCATCAACCATAACCACCAAGGTTTTAAAGATTCTTGCTTCGGGGATATTCAGCTTTTCTGCGGCTTCTAAACCATAGGAACTGTGTGATGCATCATGATCATATTCATGAACGGTATGCGTAATTCTTTGTTTCTTGGCAAGATTGATCGCTGGTGTCATTTCTAATGTAAACCTTCAGTAACGAGCTTTTAGCCTTCAACTCTTAAAAGAAAAAACTAATAATGAATACTGATACTATCCATCAAATTTTTTACAGGCTATTTTACCACGGCATAAAATCATCCATCGCACGGAATGGTTTTCCCATATCATTTGTATCACGTGACATATTGATTACACCTTGGCGCATGGCTCCCGTATCTTGCTGCATATATTGCACGTTTTGACTCATGTGGCTAACGGCTTTCTGCATAGTAGGAACGGTTGCAATGTATCCACGCATCTCTCCCATATCTCCCACCATGATTTTTATATTGCCGTTCATTTGCTCCATTGAACTTTTCATACTAGCCATATTACTACTCATAGCTGGCATATATTGCATAGACTTATCCATATTCACCATCCTCTGGCTCATGGTTTTCATATCGTCCATCATGTCAAAAATGAGATAGGCCATCCAACCACCGGCAATCATTGCGATAAAGGCGATCAACATCGTCCAACGGGCTTGAACCTTGCTACGCTCTTTAATATAGTTTTCGAAAAGCACATCCCGTTGTTTCATTTCAACCAGTAAGTCACGTAGTACAACGCGCGTTGGTATGCTCTCTTCAATGCTCTGTGGGGATGTATTAGCTGCCATTTATATATTTCCGGGTTATGGATAGACGATAGAAAACATTTTGGAATATTTTAAAATCGGATGTCAGTGAAAAAAGCCCTGTGACCACAATAACTCAAGAAAATAACTAGACTCAAGCTCAATGCACACAGTTCAACCTCTTTAATAGCTTAGCTTGACTTAACTTAAGCAACCTCAAGCGCAAACGCTACTTGATCAGTTTTCTTCGATGATGTTCAGAGCAAATTCCAATACTTTTTCACGATCTTCGATAATACTATTGGGGGTTCAAAGAGCCTGATAAAAAATAATATCAGATACTTAGTACAAGAGCATTTCCTTTCCGTTTACCCTGTTGCAATAGGTCTATCAGCATCACGAATCCATTCACTCCATGAGCCAGGGTATAAACAGGTTCCAGAGACTCCAGCAATTTCCAACGCCAGTTGATTATGGCAAGCGGTTACGCCAGAACCGCACATGTGTACGACCTTTTTGGGGTCTGTACCAGCAAGAATCTGCGCCCATTCATCACGTAATTGCTCTGCCGGCTTGAACAAGCCATTATGCAAATTATCCGTCAATGGACGATTGATTGATCCAGGCACCCTCCCTGCAACAGGATCAATAGGCTCAGCTTCTCCCCGAAACCGTTCAGGTGAACGGGCATCAACAATTAACCATTCTGAAGATTCCTGTAATTGCTGCGTGTCAACAGTGAAGCCCGATGGTAAATTTGGTTTAAAATTTCCAACGGCATGGGTAGTACGAACTTCTTGCTCTACCTGCCTATGTTGCTGTTGCCATGTAGGAAAACCACCATCCAAAACCGCCACAGCCTGATGCCCGGCCCAACGCAACAACCACCAGGCTCGCACAGCGATTGCCCCGCCACAATCATCATAGACCACTACCTGTGTCTGCACATTCAAACCAAGACTCACAAGCTTCGCAGCAAATTTTTCAGTATCTGGTAATGGATGACGACCCGAATCAGGAGTGATAGCTGAGGATAAATCATCATCCAGATGTAGATACTTCGCCCCAGGAATATGCCCTTCAGCATAAACCTGTTCACCATACTTTGCATCTGCCAGATTAAATCGACAGTCGAGCACCAGCCAATCTGAATCGACGATATGTTGTCCGAGTGTTTGACTATCGATAATAGTGGTGTACATGGAGACGTCTCCGGCTGCGTTGATTATCACATCAAGGCTTACTGCGTGGATAAATAACGAGCGATTTCATCTTCAATATAATATCGCTGAGTATCATACTCATCAGAATATTCTGAGGCTGCTTTCTTTAAAATATTCTCAAGCACATCTTGAGGTACTTTATCAGAGTTAAGATTTTGCAAAAAGATATAGGCTTCTATCTGCTCGTTTATTGCAAACTTTTGGGTACTATATTCATCGGGGTAATCACTCCTCGTGCTTTCCAGGATCGTGGTAAGAACATCTTTAGGGACACTCTCTGTGTGAAAATCTTTAATCGCTAAATAATCTTTTTTCTCCATTTCAAGAGCTTCCACCTGGGCTTCTTCATCCCCCGCAAGATCTTCAGCAATCCTTGTTTTGATAGCTGCAATAATCTCTTCAGGAATCTCCTCTGCTTGAAGTGATGTTATGGGTAGACAAAGTGCGATGAGCAATAGTAAAGATTGCGGTTTCATAGACCCCTCATTAAATGTTGGTTTGTGTGTAGTTTTATGCGCACATAACATGTTGTTCCAGTAGCCGAACAAAATGAATATGATCAGAAAACTACCAGAATACGGTTAAAAAATAAACAACTCATATCTAATCAAACCAAAAAACGTTGCTATCAACCCAGTCACCCGGAATCACTGTAAAAAGAGTGTCAATACCAACAAAATCAAGACTATTACTAAAAGAAAAACACCCCACGAAAAAAACCAGATAGAGCAAAAACCATGTTACGAAAGTTACTTATAAGCCCTCTTACATTTTTAAATCACCTATTTCTACTAATAACGCCTATACTCTACGTACGTTATGTCACTTATCATAGATAGCTGGCTTAGTCACTTTGGGCTACCAGGATATGCAATGACACTACCGCTTCGAATTCGCTACCAAACTATTGAGTTTGATAAGACAGACATTCACCTTTGCACACTGCGTGATCGACAACAGTTCGATGACCCCGATGGAATAGCACATGAGCTTGGCATATCATCAGCCTTATGGCCTCTATTTGGTGTCATTTGGCCTTCTAGCATGGTGCTTGCTCATCACATCTCAAATTACCCAACGGCCGGTAAAAGAATTTTAGAAATTGGATGCGGTATGGCGCTATCCAGTTTATTGCTTAACAAACAAAATGCGGATATTACCGCAACAGATTACCATCCAGAGGTTGAGTTTTTCTTACAACGCAACACCCATCTTAATAACGATAGAGACATCGATTTTGAACGCGTCAATTGGACAGATGCCACGGATACGCTTGATCACTTTGACTTAATTATTGGTAGTGACCTCCTCTATGAAGACGAACATGCGGAACAAATAGCCAGCTTTATCAACAAACATGCGAATCCAGGCTGCGAAATTATATTAGTGGATCCCGGGCGTGGCCGAAAGAACAAACTTAGCGTGCAGATGGATAAATATGGATACTCCAACTCACAGACCAAGCCCGCTCATACCGATTACCTTGATGAGCCATTCAAAGGACATATTCTGAAATTCTGGCGTACTACTGAAAATATTTAATCGCTTGCCTCACAAGCGAATACTCAAGACATAATCACATCAAACAACGCACATCTACTAAGGCGGAAGCCATGATGTGACAGCCTCACGTTTTAAAGCCCAAGCTCCTTTTTTCTTCACAACTGTCAATTTCATCTGATTATTTTTTTAGGCTTGTTTTTAGTATTCATTAAATTACTTTGACAATTCTAGACGATCAGTCTATAAATAACCTTATGACAAATATTTCAGCAAGCAAACGAAAACCAGGCAGACCGGCAAAAGGCGGGCTTGAGTTTGGTGATACACGTGAAGCCTTACTTCGCAGTGGTACAGAATTGCTGACTGAAAAAGGCTTTAATAGCACAGGTCTCGATGAAATCTTGAAGCGGGTCAATGTCCCGAAAGGATCCTTTTATCACTATTTCAAGAATAAGGAAGCTTACGGCTGTGCTGTTATCGATAATTACTCCCAATATTTCATCAAAAAACTTAACTCTCACTTGCTCAATGAAGAACATCCTGCCCTCGATCGACTTCAGGCATTCATGCAAGATGCCATGCAAGGCATGGAAAAATATGACTACAAACGTGGCTGCTTGATCGGCAATATGACACAAGAACTAGGCAGTACTAATGCCTGCTATAGAGATAAACTCAGCAAGGCTTTCGCTATTTGGCAGTCACTCGTAGCTGACTGCCTTGAACTTGCAAAACAACAAGGCGCGCTGGCAAAAGATACTGACTCTACTCTGCTGGCAGACTTCTTCTGGATTGGCTGGGAAGGCGCAGTAATGCGTTCAAAACTTAGCCGAGACAATAAACCCTTAGAACTTTTTTCTGCACAATTTTTTCAGTTATTACCTAAACCTTAATTATTCACACTTATTTCTAGACGATTAGTCTATGGAGAACCCTATGTCCTTTAATGCACTTATCATTGATAAAGAAGACGACACAATTAGCGCTAACTACCGAACTATCGAAGCAACAGATTTGCCGGAAGGCGATGTGTTAGTGGATATAGGCTATTCAACACTCAACTATAAAGATGGTTTAGCAATCACGGGAGCTGCACCTGTTGTTCGACAGTATCCAATGGTGCCGGGTATCGACTTTGCAGGCACTGTTGAAGAAAGCTCGCACCCTAAATGGAAGGCGGGTGATACAGTGATTTTGAATGGCTGGGGTGTAGGTGAAAAACACTGGGGCGGCTTATCTCAAAAAGCACGCGTTAAAGGTGATTGGTTAATCGCACTACCTGATGCTTTTACTGCACGCCAAGCCATGTCAATCGGTACTGCGGGTTATACCGCGATGCTATGCGTTATGGCGCTGGAAACACATAACGTCAAACCAGAAGATGGTGAAATTTTAGTAACAGGCGCAAATGGCGGCGTTGGCAGCGTATCAACCGCAGTACTTTCAAAGCTGGGTTACACCGTAGTAGCCTCCACGGGTCGCCCCGAGGAAATGGAATACCTGAGTAAATTGGGTGCCAGCTCTCACATTGACAGAAATGAACTTTCAGAGCCAGGCAGGCCATTAGGGAAAGAGCGCTGGGCCGGCGTAGTGGATTGCGTGGGTAGCCACACGCTAGCAAATGCTTGTGCAACAACCCAATACGGCGGCACTGTTGCTGCTTGTGGACTTGCTCAAGGCATGGATCTTCCAGCAACTGTCGCACCCTTTATTCTTCGTGGAGTAACGCTCGCCGGAATTGATAGTGTCAATGCACCTATCGAGAAACGGGAAGCAGCTTGGGCACGACTCGCAGAACTACTTAATCCCGAGATTTTAGAGAGCATGATTACAGAAATCACACTTTCTGAGGCCATTGAAAAAGCGGGAGAACTCATGGAAGGTCATATTCGCGGACGTATCATTGTTGATGTAAACGCTTAACGGGTTAAGAATAAAGAGATCTCCTTCATGAATGTTATTGATGCTTTGCAGCAACGTAAGTCGGTACGTGCTTTTTTGGACAAGAATGTCGAAACTGACATTATTCACAATATCCTTGATGCTGCTAAACATGCACCTTCTGGCGTGAACACACAACCTTGGCAAGTTGCGGTTGTATCAGGTGCGAGCAAGCAGAGGCTTCAATCGCAGATTGAACACGCCTTTCATGAGGGAGACAAAGGGCAAGCAGAATATGCTTATTACCCCCTTGAATGGCTTGAACCGTATAAATCTCGACGCAAAGCCTGTGGCTTAAAACTGTACTCCAGTTTAGAGATTCTCCGCGAAGACAAACAAGGTCAGATGAACCAGTGGGCTGCGAACTACCGAGCTTTTGATGCGCCTGTGATGTTATTCTTTTTTATGGATAAGCAGATGCAAACAGGTTCCTATATGGATTACGGTATGTTTATGCAATCCATAATGCTTGCTGCGATACATTATGGGATCGCGACCTGTCCACAAGCTGCATTCGCTAACTATCCGCATATTATTAAACCCTTTCTAGGCTATCCAACAGATAACATACTCGTTTGCGGTATGGCATTAGGATATGAAGATACAGATGCAGTAGTGAACAACTATCGAACTGAACGAGAGGATGTCGCTCAGTTCACGCGTTACTTTGATACCTGAATCTTTATCATGACTTACCCAGCTTCTCCTAAAACTTCGGGTTCTGGTTGGGCTGGCAAGGAATGCCTCTTCACCTTGCATTTTCTGCGACTTTCATATTCTTTGAGCTGACGACGCGCACTGTTAAAAGCATCACGAAGAGCCACATAGACATCCTCATGTTCCTGCTTATCATTCTTTTCTCGGCTAACAACAATCTCTGCTTCAGGCACTTCCAAATCAATCACCACATGAAAAAGGGTTCCTTGTTGATTATGTCGTGATGACTCCTCAACAGAGACACGGCACGAGATGATATTTTTACTGACCTGCTCCAGCTTCGCGACTTTTTCCCGAATAGCCTCTTCTAATGCAGGAGAAGTTTCCATCTGATGAAACGTGATTCTTAGTGGAAGTTGCATAAATTTTTTCCTCTTAATATCAATTGATTACATTACATAAAGCATTTATGTATTTCAAATACAATAAAGCCAAAGACTCTCTCATGTTGACAAACGTTAATAATATTTGAACGATTCTCGCTAGGTTTTTAAACGATCACTGTCTTAATTCAACAATCTTACGCTGCAAACTCGCCTGATCTTTGTAAGCATAAAACTCTCTCCCCTGCTCCATTCTTCCATCATAGCCCTCGCCAAGAACATTGGTAATGTTTTTGAGGACACGTACCTGCTGAGTCGCTGGATCAACAACATTATCAAACACAATGGGTTGATAGAGATTGGCATCAATCCCCAGCCCACGATGCAAAATACGCCAACGACATAACACCACTAACTCATCAGCACTATCCTGATCCGCATTCATCGTAAATATGACGGGAAAATCAGGCGCATTACCTTCAGGAAATACGCGGCGTAAAAAATGTTGCTTAAGCCCTTGCCCTGCTTGTTTACTCACAAGACTTAAACTGAAGATATTATCTTCAGTACGACCTTTGGAAACAATTAAAGACGCATTGGGGTAAAGAAAATTGACAGGCATGGTTTTAACTAAAATATCATTACGCAACAGCGAGCGAATTTCCTGAATGGTTAGAGCCGATGTTGTTGGTGCAGGATTGGATACTTTGATAAACGGTGATTGGGGTATAGATTGAGCATGCGACGTCGGCACTGATGTATTGTGGTCAATAGTGCCTGTTGCGTTAGCTTGCTGGGAGTCCTTTTGATCCGCTTCATTGTTATTGCAGGCAGAAAGGACACCAGCTAGTATCGCTAACACGAATAGAGGGGAGGAGTTCATAGTTTAGCCCATGAGTATTATTCAGGCACATTATGATTGATTTTTAAGCAATGTCCATACTTTCCAGAATTTATTTATACGATCCGTCAAACCATTGGTACCACCGTTGACTCTTTTGGTGACCGTTTTGATATGCGCATTAACCACAGCACGTGATGCACGATCAGGATTTACACGATCTGTTAAGGCATTCATCCCATTCTGTTCCCACCATACAAAAGCGGACTCAACACCATAACGATTATTCTCGACCACAAGTTCAGGATTAGCCACAAAATCTTGGCGGTCATTCGGGCTCAAGCGATTATGAATAGTTGTGTATTGTCGATAGTTCGTCTTACCCGTCAGCTGAATCATGCCTTTGCCACGATAGCGGAAACCATCGCCACTACTTTCGCTGCCATTCCCCAATCGATTCGAATACACATAGTCGCCAAGATGCACATCATTGCCGACGACACGTCCACCATTGTAGAAATAGGCGTAGTATCCTGGCTTTGTCCAAAGCTTGGTACGACGCCCCCCATTTCCGAAAATAGTACGCATTCTGGAAACGGTATATTTAAGACTTTCATTGCGCACCTGGAAACCACTTTCATGGCCGATTTGCGATAGAAAGTGTGCAATGCGAATTTTACTGGAAACTCTATATTTCCCAGCGTACTCGTTCATATAGGGCAACAACTCTCGATAATAGATCGAGCTACCTTTGTGTGCGGTTTGCAACATGCTGAGCGTAATCAAGCCCTCTGGTGTGTTAATTTGTCCGTCAGGTACCAGAGATAAATGCCTAATAAAAGCCAAAGGGTGAAAGAAATACGCCTGATCCAACTGTGGAAACTGCTGATTATTTGCCTGTAATATCTCCCACCATTGCTTATCTGCCAGACGATCGCGCTGCATACCCTGGATCTGACCAATAGCCTCTGCATCAGCAATGATTGGACTGTGCTCTAAAACCTCATCAACCTGAACATCTATTTCAGCCTCAAGATCAACAGGTGCAGCCCATGGCACTTGTTTGCGCATAATCAATTGTGACAATGCCGTTGCTACAGCTGGTTGTTGCCAAAGCCCACGAATTTGCTCAGCACTAGGTTGAGTACCAAGTGGAAGATTCAGATGTTTTAGCAATCTTGCAAGGTCATCATGATCACGCCAATTCTCTGCTGTTCGCTCCGAGCCAACTGAGAATGTTTTAAAGCCGGGCCAGCGTAGCGACGTTTGTGTTTGTACAGCATCTCCAGATACCCAACCCACGATATTGCCGCTGCCTCCCGTCACCCCTGTAATCAAATACCACGTCTTACCTTGTGCATCATCAATCTTGGGGACTTGATCCTGATCGAATATCACCATTTCGATGAGACGTTCACTAGAGGGCAAAAACTGGTTTCCATTTTGCACCGTGTGAATGACCGTTTCTCGATCGACAAATGCCTGCTCAACCCCCCCCACATCATTCATCGGATTCGATAAGAAGGTGGGTATATGATCAGCAGAAAAAACACTGAGATTGATCTGTTTCTCTTGTTGATCAATAAGTGACTCATGTTTCGCAGCATAACCCACAATATCCCCTGCTTTAATCGCCTTACGGGTGATAATCAGCTCATGCGGGTTGGTGGTTGCGGTGGTTTGGTCAAGTTCTTTTTTATACACCCAACCACTGGCATAAAACACTTCGTGCCCTGTAACCTGTTCAACTTGTGCCCAGTTATTATCGCGTTGCGTAATTTTAACCGTCGAGCCTTTTGGGATCAGCCCCATAATTCCACCATGTGGCTTGGTTCTTAGACGTAAACCTACTGCACTCCCTGCAAACGACGGTGCTAAATCATTGGCCTTCTTGCCAACGTGGTAGACTGGCGACTGCGTAGTTCTAATTTCCTGGATATCAGGCAACCAAACCCACAAGCGACGATAGGACGGAATTCCTTCTTGAAGACTACGGATTTTTGCCCAACGATTCGTGTGTGAATGTAATTCGATGATACTACCTCTGGGTAGTAAACCAATGACTTCACGTGCCACAATTTCACGCATACGTATACCAATCTGCCCCGCGGCAAAACCTTCTTCGCGGTCAGTTGCTTTTGTACCAACGCGATACTTATTCCCTCCTAAAGCATCTAACTCAGGTACCCACACCCAACCATTCTGATAAAGCGCTTCTCCTTCGAGAACAGAACTGACTTCTGCCCATGAATCACGAATCTGTCCAATAAAAAAAGTGGCTGTTTTAGGCATTAAGCCCATAATATCGCCCGCAGGCTCAGTACGCATATTCAAGCCACGCACACCCGCTGCGAAATCTGGGCTATCGTTAGCGGAGCTTCGAACCTTGAATTTTCGTCCTTCCTCTTGTGGTGCTTGTGGTGCATCTAATTCACCAACCCAGACCCATGCAGGCCGATAAAGCGCTTCACCACTAACCATTTGTTTTACTCGTGCCCAACGTCCAGCATGTGAGTGCAAAGCAATAATGGCCTCGCGAGGAATTAACCCCAACACTTCACGACTCGGTAAATGGCGAATGCGTATACCCACTTTGTTAGGTGCAAAACCAGCCTCAACATCTCCTGCCGCTGCACCTACGCGGTAATTACCGTTCGACTGTTTTTCCAATTCAGGAACATATACCCAACCCGAATCATAAATTGGATTTGGGCCTTTATGCCGTAAGACTTTCGCCCATTTACCGTCATTCTCAGCTAGCGCTAACTGCGTGCCCTTTTTGAATAAACCGAAACCTATTTCTGCTGGCGCGGTACGAAAATTCAGCCCCTTCTCACCACCCGCAAAATCAGGGCTATCCTGCGCCTTATCACCAACAGTATATAGCTTGGTCTCTAGCGCTTCTGCTTCTAAAGCTCCCGCTTCTAATTCAGGAAACCAGACCCAGCCCTTAAAATACTCTGGCTCTTGCTGAGTCATCATGAGCACTTTTGCCCAATCACCTTGAATTTGATCAAGCAACAGTGATGCACCTTTTGGCAATAAACCAAACACCTCACCATTTGGACTTAGCCGATAACGTAAACCGCTGGTGTTCGTTCCCAAGAATTGTGGCTCTTTGTCATTTGCCGCATCACCCACTTTGTAATAGGTATTCCCTTGAAGTTGCCTTGCTGTATTAAGCTCAGGCGCAAATAACCATGCTCCAGTCAAAATAGGCACACCTGAGATAATTTGAGTAATTTTCCCCCATGAACCTTGCCGTGCTCCAACACGAACACGCGTCCCTTGTGGTAATAAGGCAGTAACCTTACCTCTAGCCACATAACGCATTCTCAAGCCTAGGGTACGGCCTGCAAAATTTTCTCTATCTCTGGCACGATTACTCACGCGGTACTCTGTACTATTCACTTGATCAAGATCAGGAGTCCATACCCATCCAGGCCTGGCAATGATTTGTGAAGGATCAACTTCACTTAACTTTTGCCATGCGCTTGAAGAAGCAAGCACATCAAGCCGCGAACCTCGTGGTAATAGGCCAATCACATCCCCCGCCGCTTTATCTCGCAGACGAATGCCCAGCACATCACCCGCGAAAGGTTCACTATCCAAGGCTTTTTCACCCACGATGTAACCTTGTCGAGTAATGGGGTACGTTGGCAACGCTAAGGCATCATACGCACCCAGTGGTAATAAGTTCTCGTAAACACTGTAGAAAACAATGTTGTTACCACGAGGCGTTTCATGGAAGTGTTTAATTAAGCAAAAGCCATCACTATAGACATAGGACTTATTCTTAACCGTATTCTGCTTATATTGATTGGCAAAACGGTAAGCGATCACCTCACCATCCGCAATACAATGTACGGCATGTTCAAGCGACAACTTTCCATCGCTTAAAGAGGTATGTTGTAAATTACCATGCCAATTGAGATGAACATCTAATGGAAAAAACCCTCTCAGCTCCTGCGCAAGAGCTTCAAAGAACAGTTCATCATCCAGAACAGCTTTCCCAGCCGCGTTAGATAACGGATAGTGGAATTGCATCGCGTACCCTCATGAGTTTTTTTGATATCAGCCTCTACATGATGTCCACTTCGATGAAGTTTATACCCCCTGCTGAAGCTAGAAAACACTTTCTAAAACAAAAATAGATAATTGTTAATATTCTTTATAGCCTAATATTCCCTGTTAATTCAGGATAACTCCATGAAAATTACTTAATTTTACAAATTAAAGGCTTTTTGATTAAAAACCATTCAGCCTTATTCCGCATGAGGCTCTAAATATGAAAAAATTTCATCTCACTATGAGTTTTATAGACGACTCAGAAGGGTTTGTGTATGCTCAATTTCTTCCTTCTTCACAGCCACATTCACCGCGATGAATTCATCAGAAAAGCCTCAACCTGTCTCCTTCTTCACTTCTTTTTTGTATTGGCTAAAACTGGGCTTTATCAGTTTTGGTGGTCCTGCAGGGCAGATCAGCATGATGCATCAAGAATTGGTTGAAAACCGTCGCTGGATTTCTGAAAAACGCTTCTTGCACGCTCTTAACTACACCATGGTTTTACCCGGTCCAGAAGCGCAACAATTAGCCACATATATTGGCTGGCTAATGCATGGCATTAAGGGCGGTATTATGGCTGGCGTGTTATTCGTCTTGCCCTCCTTATTTATTCTAATCGGTCTTACCTGGGTCTACCTGAGCTACGGCAATCTTCCTGCTGTTGAAGGTATTCTCTATGGCATCAAGCCTGCGGTGACTGCAATTGTCCTCTTTGCCGCTTATCGTATCGGTTCTAAAGCCTTGAGCAACAGCTGGTTGATGATCATTGCGGCATTAGCATTTGTTGCCATTTTTGTACTTCGTATACCTTTCCCCTACATCGTCATCGGGGCTGGCATCATCGGTTACATCGGCTCAAAGTATGCCCCTGAAAAATTCAGCAACTCAGGCGGACATGGCTCATCAGGTAAAAATTATGGGCCAGCATTGATTGACGATGACACGCCTGCTCCTAAACATACGTTATTCAGCTGGACACGCTTTGGCGTCTTCTTGGTAATAGGTTTACTCATGGGTGCAATGGTCTTTGGTGCCTTATATCGAAGCTACGGCTGGGACGGCACATTAACGCAAATGGGCTGGTTCTTTACCAAAGCAGCCATGGTTACCTTCGGTGGTGCCTATGCCGTATTGCCGTATGTTTATCAAGGCGGTGTCGAACAGTATGGCTGGTTGACGGGCACACAGATGATTGATGGCTTAGCACTGGGTGAGACCACGCCTGGTCCATTGATTATGGTTATCGCTTTTGTTGGCTTCGTTGGTGCTTGGACGAAGGAAATCTTTGGCCCTGATGCATTATTGATGGCTGGTATTGCAGGTGCAACCGTTGCCACGTTCTTTACATTCTTGCCGTCATTCCTGTTCATCTTCCTGGGTGGTCCAGCGGTTGAAGCGACACGCAACGATCTTAAGTTTACCGCGCCATTAAGTGCGATCACTGCCGCCGTGGTCGGCGTCATCGTTAATCTTGCTTTGTTCTTTGCATACCATGTTTTATGGCCTGAAGGCTTCTCAGGGACTTTCGAATGGTATGGCGCATTAATCGGTATCGCGGCATTCCTGTTATTGGTTCGCTATAAATTGGGCATCATGACGGTAATTCTCGGCGCTGCCGTCTTTGGCCTGGCACACCAGTTTGTCTTAGGTTAAGCTAGAAAACCCCTGCTTGTGTGTTGAAACAAACAGGGTTCACTCCATTGCGTTTTCGAGAACAGCTGATTGAACACTAACAAAATGACGCTACCTCTCGTAGAAAATTCACAAACAAGCATCTTAGCTTGACCTTTCCCTCTCGCCTTAGGTTAATATTGACCTCCTCCTACCAATCCTAACTACCTAGGCCGCTTTTATGGAAGAAATCAGCCCTCTCCTACCCGTCGTTATCTTGCTTGTTGTTGGCATCCTCTCCATCGCCATTATGCGCCCCCTGAGATTAAGCCCCATTGTTGGCTATTTATTAGCAGGCATGTTAATCGGTTCGCATGGCCTGGGACTCATTCATGAAAGTGAAACCACACATTTACTCGCAGAGCTAGGGGTTGTGTTTTTGCTCTTTGATATTGGTTTACACTTTTCCTTAGCGCATATCTGGGACTCCAGAAAAGACATTCTAGGACTTGGACCACTGCAAGTCGCACTCTGTACGGCCGCCTTTGCAACCCCCATGTACCTACTGGATTTCAGTATCGGTTTATCGATTATCATTGGCGCAACACTAGCCTTATCATCAACCGCTGTTGCCTCACAGATCATGGCAGACAACCAGCAAAAGCACTGCCCCATTGCCGTTTCAGCCACCGCAGTTTTAATCTTCCAAGATATCTGCGCCATCTTCTTACTGATATTGGCCACTTCATTTGGCGATCCTGAAGTCTCTCTCAGCAATGTTATTGGCATCGCTGCCTTGAAAGCGCTAGTGGCTTTTGTGGCTGCCATTTTCATTGGACGTTTTTTGATAAAACCGCTCTTTAGAGGCATCGCAAAATCTAAAGATGATGAGTTATTCACCGCCACAGCTCTACTCATTGTCTTAGCCACCGCCATGGCAACCGGCATGTTGGAACTCTCACTAACTTTAGGTGCATTTTTGGCCGGCATGATCATCTCTGAGACGCCTTATCGACATGTCATACAAACCGAAACCAAACCCTTTAGAGGGCTGCTGCTCGGCTTCTTCTTTATCACCGTTGGCATGTCGTTAGACACCCAAATTATCTTGCAGCAATGGACAAACGTATTACTCGCTGCCATCAGTATTGTTGTTTTCAAACTGCTGTTTATTTACGTCTCTGCGCGCTTACTGAATGCCGCACCGTTCAATGCGCTGCAAATGGGGGTATTACTCGCGCAAGGTAGTGAATTCGCCTTTGTTATTTTTGCTATGCCGGCAGTGATGACTGAGCTAGGTAGTAAATTCTCATCCATCCTCATTACTGCGGTTGCAGCGAGTATGGCATTAACGCCTATCATGGTGATCATCATGCAAAAGATCGTTCGCCATCAAGCCCATAAAAACTGGGCCGACGAAGTCAGCAACAGCAATTCCCAAGATCAAGGCGAAGCTCCCATTATTATTGTCGGCATGAGTCACCTGGGTAAACGTGTTGCTGATGGCTTAGATGCCCATGGCATCAAATATCGTGGTATCGAGGTTAATCATTCCTGCTTTGTTGACGCCTGTGCAGAGGGTTATGCCGTAGGCTTTGGTGATGCGACCGATTTACGTCTCATGGACACCATTAAAATGTCTCACGCAGACACAATTGTTATCACGTTCACCAATTATGCCATTGCTAAAGACCTCGCTCCTGTTGTGAAAGAGCGCTACCCCGACTTATCCTTAGTCATTGCCGTTAAAGATGAGGAAGAAAAGGCCTTATTTGATGCGCTGGGCATGACGGGGGTTGTGCAACATAGCTTCCCACAAGGAGTCGATTTAGCCGCCTGTGTACTCAAGCAGCATTCGGTTTCCAATAAAAAAATCAAGAAATGGATGCAGCGCCTTCAAGCTGAAGAACTAGAGATGCGAACCACCTCGCAATTGGAGGAAATAAAACCCGTTTGATGATTAGCACCGCAACTTGACGCTAGCCGAAATGTAGTAAACCACTCACGAAAAGCGTGAACTATAAAAATGCTGTAAATACACAATTGCCATCAATAGGCGCAAGACGCTGAGATAGTCTGAAAAAATCTATGGTCATGTAACATTTTTAGGTTTCTTTGCTAGGATTTTACCAATTCATCTTACTGCTGATTAAACACATGACTACAGAAATTACGAGCGACATTATTAACGGTTTTGCAACTCGATTAGATAATCATCCGATTTATGAAGCCGTTGAAAGCATTGAAGACCTGCAATGCTTTATGCAACACCATATCTACTCGGTGTGGGACTTTATGTCCTTGATCAAATATCTACAATCAGTGATAGTACCGACCACTTACCCTTGGACGCCACAAGGTGACGCCAGTGTGCGTCGTTTCATTAATGAATTAGTGCTGGAAGAAGAGTCAGATGAAACGCATATCGATGGTGAGCATTCCAGTCACTTCGAGTTGTATCATAGAGCAATGACAGAAGTGGGCGCCGATATTTCAGTTTCCAGGCATTTTATTTCTGTCGTTAAAACAACAGGCATTGAAGCCGCCCTACAACTTCCCAAGATTCCGACACCTTCTCGTGATTTCACCAGCAAAACCTTTCAATTCATCAATGCACACAAACCCCATCAAGTCGCTGCAGCACTTGCTCTTGGACGAGAGCATATTATTCCGGGTATGTTCCGAGCGATCCTGGGTAAAATTGGCGTAACAGATGAACAAGCTCCGATTTTTCATTACTACCTAAATCGACATATTCACTTGGATCAGGATTTTCATGCACCCTTATCACTCCGCTTACTGAACGGATTGTGCGATGGAGAGGAGCAAAAAACTCAAGAGGCGATTGACGCAGCATCAATCGCCGTCAATGCACGATTAGCATTCTGGGATGGCGTGTTAGTAGCGATTAATCAGCAAAAAGCACGACGCAAAGCCTCCTAATCGACGGATGCGGGCTGCACTCATTCATCGGCTTTTGAAATATCCTTCAAAGCCTGAATTATGTCTGAAGGTTCCATGCGGGACTTATAATCAATGGGCGCATGCATCGCTTGCACGGTGCCGTCTTGTTTAATGACAAAAGTCCCTGGTACGGGTAACACATTCCGCCCTTTTCCATTGAACTCTTCGATATCCAGTCCACTGCGTTTATAGACTGAAATAACCTCATCAGATAATTCATAGTAAAGGTTGTAAACCTTCATCACTGCACTATCTTCATCACTCAGAACGTGGAATGGGTAACCGTCTTTCTCAATTTGTTTTGCCGATTTATCAGGTTTCTGAGGAGTAATCGCAATCAGTTGCGCACTGAAGGTTTCAAAATCTGGCAAGCTTTTCTTTAAGACATGCAAATGCATATTACAAAATGGGCACCAAGATCCTCGATAGAAAACAAGAATAGCAGGCCCCTTCTCAAGCTCCTTGTATAGGGAGACCTCTTCTCCTAAAGGATTCTTCAAGGTAAAATCCGGCACCTTCTCACCTACCTTTATACCGGGTTCAGGCAAGGCTTTAGCCAGTACGTGACCAGATTCTTGCAGGGTATTTTTATCTTCTGCCGAAAACTTGGATTTCGATGCTTTCGACTTCTCAATAAATGTATTCAGTGAGTCTTGATAACTGGGTACACTCGTCTCAGCATGGGCAACGGCGAACAGCATGAGAGAGAACATCACTGTCAAGCTTTGTTGAATTTTCATAATCATTTCTCTTTACTATTATACGCGGGAAATATCTCACAAACTCAATCAACAACTGAAGACTGAGCGGCTTTTCGTGCAACACCTGGAGTTATACCAGTAATTTGTTTAAAGGCTTTACGGAAGGAAACTTCACTGTTGTAACCCACAGACTCGGCAATATCAAGCATCGTCTTCTTACCTTCCCGCAAATCAGTAAATGCCAGTTGCATACGCCATTGGCCCACATACTGCATCGGCGGCACATCCATCAATTCAGAAAAGTGTTTTGAAAATGCCGCTCTGGACTGCCCCGCCATTCCAGCCATTTTTTCAACCGTCCACGCTTCTGCGGGGCGATCATGCACCGCATCAAGTGCCCGACTAATCTGTACATCGGACAAGGCAGCTAACACCCCAGATTTTGGATTTTCCTTGGCAATAAATGAACGAACCGCATAGATAAACAAAATCTCCGACAGCTTATCGACCACCACATCGGCACCGATAACCTCACCCTCGGTTTCAAACTTCATCAGATCAACCAATATTTGCAAACTCGGATCAACATCTACCCCATTGCCTTGCACAATGACACTATCTGGCAAGGCGTTAATAATCGGATTTCGTTGTGGGTTTTCAAAATCAAAATAACCGCAAATCAGTCCGGTAGCCTCTTCGCTACTGCACGCTTCATCCAGCGATTCCGGATGGCTATCAGCACTATCCGTAATACGATGCTTTGCATCCCTGGGAAAAACGACCAAGTCCCCCTTGATTAAAGGGATTGCTTCATCCTGATCGGGTAAGTGCAGGAGACCTTTACCACTAGCAATTAAATGAAACGTACTTCGCCCTGAACCTGAGGTATCAATCGTCCATGAACCACATTGGCTAGAGTGAAAAAACACACTTGCTTTAAATCGAAGCAGGCGTAATACACTGCTTAATACATCTGTTGTTACCATGAGAAATCCGGTTGTAAAGTCGTCTTTTCGTGATCTTGAGCGGTAAGCTTATCCTCAAATCCAAAATCTCCCATCCATTGCCCCTTTCGATAATCAATTTCCAACCAATACAAACTCCCCATTGGCTTCGGTGTGGGACGATAGTGAGTTTCTGAGGAATCAATTTTACAGCCATCAGAAATCAGTGATTGATAGCGCACATAGAGTTTCGAGTTGATCATATACGCTGGCTTCGGTGCAAAAGCCTCATTAAAAATTACTGCCTTTTTTGCCAAACAGCCAAAATATAAACGCGCGTCTACCTGCAAAGCGGTCTTCGTTTTTTCCAGCATGCTGGATGCTGCAGGGCTTATGGCAATATGTAATGGGTGATCAAAATACGTGACGGTGAGATTCATAAGGTGCAGCCTCTTCTTGATAGATGATGAAAGTAACTACGCGTCGCAATACCAATCAGATTCGCCAAACAACAAAGAAAGACGATGAGTTACAAAGCAGTCGCTTATTTCACCGAAAATAAAGCAGCACTAGGTTAAAAAAAGACGATCTGACATATTCTAAAGCGTTCTTCACATAGTTCGTTTTTCAGGTAATTCATAGAATAGGCGTCATCAATTCACAGGAACAAACCATGGACGCACTCAATACATTACTAGAAAAAACCGCTCAACAGGACGAACGTGCTTTTCAGGAGCTTTACCAAATACTCTCTCCAAAACTATTCGGGCTCGCGCTGCGCCTAAGCAATTTTGATCATGAAGCCGCAGAAGATACTTTGCAGGAAGCATTTATTAAAATTTGGAATAAAGCACACCAGTTTGATGCAAACAAAGCAACGGCGCATACATGGATCGCTCGTATTATAAGAAATACGGCACTCGATAAGATTCGTAGTTCAAAATCACGTCCAATATTAGTTGGTGATGCCGAATATGAATCAATGGAATATGCAACAGGGGTTTCATCACCTGAACAAAAAAGCCTGTATGAACAACAATTAGCAATCTTAAACACACAACTAACAGCATTACCTGAAAAACAACGGGAATGTGTCTCTCAATCGATAATTCATGGCTACACCCATAGCGAAATTTCACAAAAGCTTGATGTACCACTCGGAACGGTAAAAGCCTGGATTAGACGTTCACTTAAACAACTTCGTGATGAGTTATCTGATACCGACACCTATGGTTTTCCAAATGTGTGACCCTATAAAACGCTATCCATCAATACCTGATGGTAGCGTTTTATATTTCCTTGATCAGGCTACGCAATCAGACTTATTCCATAATATGACTGCGGCTTCACTCGTTGAAGCACAGAAGATGAACTGCGACAATGCCAGAATTAGATTAAAGTATCTTTACCCAACACTTCAAACTGGTTGATGCATTAGTAGCCTCAATGACTATCCATAAAGCAAGCTAAAAAGCAGCTTGCCTCACATTATTCAACGATTTCCTTAGCACGCCAACGTAAAAGCTCTTCTTTAGGCATATTCCGTAGACCTTCAGCCTCTTTTTCCAACAGACGCTCCCCCACAACCACAGGCATTCGACTAACGTCCATGGCCTTCTCAATTCCAGTTAGTTTGACACTGTCAACACTCCTTGAACTTTGTTGCTCTTTCTTATTACCTTTCACCTTATCTTTGCCCTTGGGAGCTGGGTCAATAATATCAGTTAATACGCCACCAACAGGTTCAGAGGCATCTACTGTTGATTTTATATTCATAGCACCACTGAAGAAGTCCTCTATGACAGCATCGTTATAAGCTGTTATTCCAGTATTCCCTGCTTGGTTTAGCGCCCAGCTCAATTCCTTATTCGTATTAAACCAAACAATAGACTTAATTGCCGGATAGCTGGTTTGTATGCTTTGCAGCATATCTGCTATCCAAGCTTCTTTACTCTCGTTTGCATCATTATCATCACCATTTTGCCCCCAATTTGTATCAGGTAAATCATGCCCCTCAGCTGAACTGACCTCTGCCAACATAAGGGGTTTATTTGGAATTGCTGTGACCATTTTCACGTATTGCTGGCTAAATGTTTCGTCGAAAGATTTCCAGCTTGTAAAAGAATAATTACTCCCCCAATTGTAGCCATCGATAGATAACCAATCGACCCTATCATTCCCTGGATAGTATTTAATCACATCACTATGGTCATCAACATCCACGTTATTAGCACACCATACCCAACCAACAGAATCATTGACCTCCGCCTCTGTGAATTTAGTATGAAGATACTGCCAAGCTGCTTTGAGGTTTTCTGGTTGATTTCCCCATGCATACCAATTTCCATTAAACTCATGAGCAAAACGCAATAAGATTGATGGTTTATTATCCCCCTCATAACTTTCCTGCCACCCTTTAAAATCTGCAATCCAACTTGCGATGTAATCGTCCCATTGCCCATCAACTATCTCCAGAAGCACATTCGACTCAGAATTCTGGCTAGAGTAAGGCATCCAGGAAATCATTGGCACAGCATTACGCGAGACAATGTTACTTGCCTGGACAGTAAGATTATTCCAATCATGGTCAAACGTTGAAAAAACATTAATCGTGGACACATCACGAGCAGTATCTGCGTTGAATTGGTCTATAGTCGTTAAACTCCAAGCATCATGGTCAACATAAGCACCTAGAGAAGACTTAGCCTGAGAATAAGTAGAAACTAAGAGACAGGAAAGACTTAGCGCCATGAGTGTTTTTTTATTTTTCATTAGGGGTCCTAGGAATATTACGGCCAAGCCTATCCGGCTCAACATATATTCGAGAGTGTGGTAAATAACTACTGAAGGAAAAGCTTAAGTATCTATATTTTTTGGGGAAATAGCTTACTTAGTCGACTTGATAACTAATCTAAACCTCCCCCCCTTAATAACAGATTAATGATTGAAAATAATTTTCATCACCTTGTCAGCATCATGAGTAATAAGAACAATTCTTGAAAATGAATGACACAAACAGAAAAGCTGAGGGGTTCGGACACATTGGATTTACGACAAGTTTATTGATCAAACAAGCAGTACTTGCATAGCTTGTTAAACCCCACTAAACTCTTGTAATACAAACTGTATTACAGAAGCTATTATGACTATCTCCATTCGACTCGATACCGACACCGAAAAACATTTACGCGAATATCTACGCACACAAAACGGCTCTATGTCTGAATTTGTACGCAGTGCTATTAATGAAAAACTCGCCCATTATGAAGCCAACCTACATAAACCTTATGAAATCGGTAAGGAACTATTTGGCGCACATAGCAGTGGTCGAGATGATCTGAGCACAAACCGTAAAGCCCTACTCAAAGAGAAGTTACATGCTAAACATCATCGTTGATAGCGGGCCTTTTATTGCGCTTTTCGATAAGAGTGACCGCTATCACCAACAAGCACTTACCTTTATCCAAAACCCACAAGGAAAACTCTATAGTAATCTTGCCGTGGTTACAGAAGTCGTGCATATGCTGGACTTCTCACAGCAAGCCCAGCAAGATTTCCTGTTTTGGGTGCAACAGGCAATTACCTTGGATGAAAACACCACTCTAGACTGGGAAGGTATCCAGGGAATTCTCAAAAAATATGCCGATTTGCCCGCAGATTTTGCCGACGCATCACTCATTACACTTTCCGAACGCTTACAAACACGCACTGTGGCAAGTGTAGATAGTGACTTTACGGTCTATCGGAATCACTTAAAGAACCACTTTACGAATGTATTCTGGATACCGACTTAAGCAATACTTCCTGACATGATTTCTGTTTACATAATCCTTCATAATCGATACATCAGGTCAGTAATTTATTGTTTCCATGCTAGTCGTTTAAGTTTACTACCTCATCCCAACCGTCTAGCAGAAAACACATTCGGCAACATATTCATTTTATCCAACACCAAACTAAGCTGCTCGGTATCAAGCACTTCAATAAGCAGATCCATCGTCACTGACTGATCGTCGGTATCTGTGCGGGTATTCACTTCTAGCGTGTTGATCTCAGCCTTTGTCAAGATGTCCGTAATATCACTCAGTAAGCGCTTGCGATCGAAAGCATCAATATGGACGTGTACTCGGCCTCTACCTGAGCCTTGCCCCCATTTGACTTCAACCAAATGCTGTTGATTGTCTTCAAGCATGGCTAAACCAGGCTTACAATCATGGCGATGGATCACGACCTCATTCTCTTCTGTCACCCAGCCAATAATCGGGTCGCCTTTCACGGGCTGACAACATTTCGCGAGGTGAGTCTTCAAGTGACCCACTCCCTCTATTTCTCCAAATGCTGTTTCTGATGACTCGATGCCTTCAAACGCACTGATGACTTTCGTGGCTACATCGGGGTGGCTAAGCGCTTTAACCAATTGACTGCTCGTCAATTTCGCGCTTCCCAAAGCCATCCATAATTCACGAACATCACTCAACGTCAAGTAATGGAGCAACGCTTCCTGATTGACCTCTCCCAAGCCCAGACGGAGAGTTTCATCCTGATAAATTTTCTGCCCCTCTTTGATTTGCGCTTCGCTAGTTTGCTGATTAAACCAATAACGCACCTTAGCGCGTGAGCGACTGCTTTTAAGATAACCTAAATGCGGCTCCATCCATTCGCGGCTGGGTCTGGCACGCTCAGAGGTAATGATTTCAACCCGCTCTCCAGACTTGAGTGCATAGGTTAACGAAACAGACCGTCCATCAACTTTTGCCCCACGACAACAATGCCCGACTTCGGTGTGGATGGCATAGGCAAAGTCTACTGGCGTAGCACCCTGAATGAGCGTTACGACATCACCCTTTGGCGACATCACATAAACTTGCTCACTGAATAATTCTGCATGCAGGTCTTCAAGAAAGCCTTCTGAGTCATCCATGTTTTCCAACAAGCGTCGCAACCCAACAATGGTTTGCTCCATCGCTTGATCTTGCTGACTTCCCTCTTTATAACGCCAATGTGCCGCTACCCCATTTTCTGCAAATTCCTGCATTTCATGGGTTCTAATCTGGATTTCAACAATACGCCCTCCTGGCCCGATTACTGCGGTATGAATCGACTGATAACCGTTACCTTTTGAGTTCGCTATAT
>CACVAY010000087.1 GCA_902727985.1 uncultured Thiotrichaceae bacterium
GGATAATAGAGTTACTACGCTGACTTGATTTAGCAAATTCCCTTGATACTCCTCAAATCTTACCCATGAGATATACGTTATATTGAGAACATGAAAACAGTTCTAGCTTGCCGCCTGACGTGGTAATTTAGCCTCTTCAGCTTTCATCCTTCATCAAACATTATAAAGATTTGCCACGTCGCAAATTTAGGGATCACACTCAATGACCGTTGCCATTATTTCTCACTCAGATTGCTTAAAACACGAAATGCAAGAAGGCCACCCTGAATGTCCTGAGCGCCTTTCTGCCATTCAAGATCAACTATTCGCCTCTGGCATTGATGGGTTTCTACAACATGTGGACGCACCTCTTGCGAAACACCATCAACTTGAGCTAGCTCATGATAGCGCTTACATTGATTCGATCTTTGACAATGCGCCTACCGAAGGCCTATATCATGTAGACCCTGATACATGGATGGGAAAGCATACTTTAGCAGCGGCTTTACGCGCTGCTGGTGCCGTTATTGAGGCAACTGATCGAGTAATAACGGGGCAAAACGAACGAGCTTTCTGCAATGTTCGTCCGCCAGGGCATCATGCCGAGCATGATCAGGGTATGGGCTTTTGTTTTTTTAACAATATTGTCATCGGTGCACTGCATGCGATTGAGCATTATGGCTTATCCAAAGTAGCTGTTGTTGATTTTGATGTACACCATGGAAACGGCTCGGAAGATATTATTGGCGACAATCCCCATATTCTTTACTGTTCCACCTACCAAGATCAGCTTTACCCTGGAGATACAGGAGACTCTAGAGAAGGACTCGTGACTAACGTCCCCCTAAAAGCAGGTGCAGGTAGTAGGGAATTTAGAGATGCGGTAACAAACCACTGGTTACCCGCTCTGCGTGAATTTCAACCCGAGATCATTTTCATATCGGCTGGATTTGATGCGCATATTGAAGATGATATGGCACAACTCGAATTATTTGATGGTGATTACGTCTGGGTCAGTAGAGAGCTGGGCAAAGTGGCTGATGAATATGCTGAAGGCCGTATCGTGTCAGCACTGGAAGGGGGTTATATATTATCTGCCTTAGGTCGATCTGCTGTTGCACATATCAAATCACTTATGCGCATATAAGCCACTAATTAAATAGAGACTATAAGGAATGGCTATTCTTTTTTTCTCATCACCTTGCTACCTTCATTGATACATTAAAAAATACCTAGGGTGTCTTCCAACGTATAAGAGACACCCTAAAGACTGTTAACCATCTGACCAGAAGACTTTGAGTATGCACTTAGCAACTGGGTATACTTTAAAAAGAATTTAATCAGCTGCACTTTACCCAAATCAAAGCTCTATCAGACACCTTCTGAAATAACAAAAAAGCGAAAAACATGTCAACTCATCACCTAAAGCACCTTTTCACACCGAAATCGGTGGCTTTAATTGGCGCAAGCACCAACCCCTCATCTATTGGCGCGGTCATTACAAAAAACCTTCTCTCCGCGGGGTTCAATGGCCCTATTATGCTAGTGAACCCTAAGCATAAAATGATTGAAGGGATAGAAAGCTACCCTAATGTTTCGTTACTTCCGACAACTCCTGAACTTGCAATCATCGCAACCCCTCCCAGAACCATCATAAAGCTACTCAAACAACTCGGAGAAAAAGGCACTAAAGCGGCTGTTATTATCTCCGCTGGGTTTGCAGAAACAGGCGATGAAAAGGATAAGAAACTTCAGCAAGAATTGATCGATACTGCCAAAAAATACGATATAAGAATTGTTGGCCCCAATTGCATTGGCATACTCAATCCTCATATAGGTTTAAATGCCAGTTTTTCTCACATCAATTCTCAAAAGGGCAAGCTCGCTATTGTCAGCCAATCCGGCTCTCTGATGACATCGGTACTGGATTGGGCAACGTCGCACGATATTGGTTTTTCCCATTTAGTTTCACTGGGCAGTATGTCCGATGTCGACTTTGGAGACATGCTCGACTACCTTGCTAATGACCGCCATACCCGCGCTATTTTGCTCTATGTCGAAGAAATTACCGAAGCCAGAAAGTTTATGTCTGCTGCGCGTTCTTGCGCCAGAATTAAGCCTGTACTGGTTTGCAAAGTAGGACGCTACGCCGCCGGTGCAGAAGCCGCTGCTTCACATACTGGTGCTCTGGCAGGTGAAGATAATGTTTATGACGCTGCTTTTCGTCGAGCGGGTATGTTACGCATCTTCAGCTTAGAGGAAGTTTTTGATGCGATTGAGACCTTATCTGTCGCTACACCTACTAAAGGTGATCGCTTAGCCGTACTCACCAATGGTGGAGGACTAGGTGTGCTGACAGCTGATGAACTCGTTAGCCATAACGGAAAATTAGGCACATTATCTCCAGAAACGATTGATAATCTCAATAAAGTCCTTCCCCCAACATGGTCACACAGTAATCCCATCGATATCATTGGTGACGCTACGGGTGAACGTTATGCTGATGCACTTAAGATCCTCAACCAAGACAAAAATATTGACGCCATTTTAGTCTTGAATTGCCCCACGGCGATTGCTTCGAGTACCGATGCGGCACGCGCGGTTGTTGAAAATATGCCAAAACCGCGAGACAAACTCTTGTTTGCCAGCTGGGTGGGAGAAAGAGCAGCAGAAAAAGCCAGAGATATTTTTATCGAACATAATGTGCCTGTTTATGACACACCTGAACAAGCTGTTCGTGCCTTTATGTATTTGGTCAAATATCGTCGCCGCCAAACCATACTCATGCAAACCCCTCAATCAATTCCTAAAAATCTTACCCTCCAAACTGCTGAAGCAAAACAAATCATTCGCACTGCACTGGACAATAAAAAGCAATGGTTAAATGAAGCAGAATCCAAAGTATTGCTTCAAACCTATTCGATCAATGTGGGAACAACCAAGGTCATTCAAACACCTGAAGAGGCAGGACTCGCCGCAGAGGAATTTGCCTGTCCCGTTGCAATTAAAATCCTCTCCCCTGATATTTTGCATAAATCTGATGCAGGAGGTGTCATCCTTGACTTAACAACGCCGATAGCGGCGCAGAAAGCAACAAAATCTATGCTAGCAAGAATCCATTCACGGTATCCCGATGCCAGAATCGAAGGCGTTAGCATCGAACCCATGGTGAAAGTTAAAGATGCTTATAAACTCATTATCGGCATGACGGAAGACCCTGTTTTTGGTCCTGTACTGGTGTTTGGTCATGGCGGCACAGCCGTCGAAGTCATCAATGATAAAGCGATTGGCTTACCTCCTCTCAATATGCGCCTTGCACGAGACATGATATCCCGAACACGCATCTATCAACTCTTAAAAGGCTATCGCGGATTTCCCGCTGCCAACTGCGATGAAGCAGCCTTAACACTGATAAAAGTTTCACAACTGATTATCGACAACCCAGAAATTATTGAATTAGATATCAACCCCTTACTTCTTGATGATACGAATGCGATTGCATTGGATGCCCGTATCAAACTAGAAGAACGGGTTGGCGTCAGCACCAAACGTATTGCGATTCGTCCTTATCCTAAAGAGCTTGAAGAAATTATCGAATTGAATAACGGCCGTCAGTTATTCTTGCGCCCTATTCGTCCAGAAGACGAACCAGAGCTCCATAAATGTTTCTCAAAATTGAGCCCTGAGGAAATACGTTTACGCTTTTTCGCATCCCTTAAATCCCTATCACACTTTACGGCAGCCAGATTTACACAGATCGATTACGATCGAGAAATGGCACTGACGCTCACCGATATTGGAATATCCGGCAAAACCACAATCTATGGTGTCGTCCGAATTATTGCCGACGCCGATAATGATACCGCAGAATTCGCGATCATCATCCTCAAAGAGAAGACGGGAAAAGGTCTTGGCTTATTAATGATGCAGCGGATTATTGCTCACGCAAAACGTCGAGGTATTAGAAAAATCGTTGGCGATGTACTGGTCGAAAACAACGCCATGCTAAAGCTTTGCAAAACACTTGGCTTTACCAAAAAGGCTGATCCAGATGATCATTCGATTGCGAAAGTATCATTACTATTAAGCGATGATCCTGGCGAAGAGTAAATCATTCGATATCTAAGAATATCTGCTCCAGTACACGACCCATATTGCTCGGGACTGGCGCTTCAATTGACACAGTTTCTTCCGTTTTGGGATGAATGAATTGTAGACTTTGTGCATGCAACAACAGTCGATGCGATGCGAACTCATCTCGGAATAACTTATTGTGCTTGCCATCCCCATAGCTTGTATCACCCACGATAGGATGAAAGATATGTTTCAGATGACGGCGCAGTTGATGCTTGCGGCCTGTTTTCGGCGAGCATTCAATCAGGGAATAGCGTGACGTGGTATAGCGCCCGACGGCTAACGGCAGCTCGGTTTGTGCAATCGTCCTGTATGCGGTAACAGCATCCTGCGCCTCTTTGTCCTCTTGCGCATCCCCATCTGCAATTTTGTCCAGAACAAATTTCAACGGGTAATCAATAACCGCCTCTGCATCGGTATACCCTCGCACTACTGCACGATACTTTTTCTGCACACGATGCTCGGTAAATTGCTGATTAAGTACTTTTGCCATCTCCGAACTGAGCGCAAATAACAACACACCTGAAGTCGGTTTATCCAAACGATGCACGGGATACACCTTCTGCCCAATTTGATCACGTGTCATTTGTAAGGCGAATTCCGTTTCATGACGATCGATCATACTACGATGCACAAGCAAGCCAGACGGTTTGTTGATCGC
>CACVAY010000088.1 GCA_902727985.1 uncultured Thiotrichaceae bacterium
TTGTACTTAATGCTCAGGCTGGCAAATCCCTTTCTTGCGAATGGCAATAGTCGTTTTAACAATCAGCACAGCAAGTACAAAAGTCAATAAGGCGAGCAATCCGCTGGCGATATACAGATAAAATGGACGGCTTGTTTGTTCAAAGAAAACAAAACTAGCTATCGTTATCGCCGCTAGAGGAAACGAGTAAGCCCACCATGAAAGAAAGAACGGCAGCTTCACAAAACGTCCTGCTTGAGAAAGCAGTAATAACGTTAGAAACAATCCGGCAAAATAGAGAATGCGAGCAAAACTATCCAATTCACCATTCAGACGCATATAGGCAATAAACCCCACCGCAGGGGGCGCTATCAATATAAATAACGTGGGAAGTAAATGCTTGTCCAAAGGATTATGAAACAAGATACGATTAAAAAAGATCGACATCAGGATAATCCAGAACAGTAAGCCAATACTGAAAAAGAACCACGACACATCAATAAAGCCATGCGCCACGCCTGCAACGGGTACTAATACATTCCCTACCGCTGGAATAAACCATGCTGGGTTAATATGATTTACTTGAAAATGTTCATGGTGCATCCATACATTGATCACGTATAGGGTAAAAATCAAATGTAGACTGCTTCCAATCACCCAAAGCGGAAAAGAAACCGCCTCGCTAATGCTGAGAAATACAATCGAAAGCAGCAGAAAGCTGATAGAGATTGCTGGGAAGAAACTGAGTTTTACCGGATGTTTCAATTCCCCGATCACACTCGGTGTATGTCTAATCAGTTTGCTTGCATACATCCCTAATAAAATCATAAAGACTAATGACGTAAAACCTGCCAAAAAATAATCGATGCCCAAATCTAGACCATAGACACTTTGCGCCTTCTCCCAGGCAATGGTTAATCCTGATAACCCCATGACAGTTGCGAAAAATGAGATCGGGAAATATTGTAAGCGTCCTGACGACTGTTGTTTATCCATAGAAACTATCTCCACATTGAATTCTTAATTCCTGAGTAAAATACTAGGTTGTTACAAACCCAGCAACATTGACATAACACAAAACTGTAAGACTTTTTCATGCCAGAAGCCGATTATTAAAATGTTTTTTTATCTTCCTTTATCACGTCCTTACTATTCCTGAGTAAATTAGTCGGATATTTCTCGTATGTTTGCGAACTATCAAAGCTCACATGCAAAACTGCTCTTAGGATAAGCATTACCGCAGGAAGTCCTTATGTCCATCGCAAATATAGTGATGGAAAAATGGGCACTTGCACTACGTCATGTTTAAATCAGGAGAAGCCTTATGAAAATCGGAGTTACCTCACAAAACTTTCGCACCATTACTGGCCATGCGGGCAAAGCACGTCGTTTTTTTATTTATAACGTGCAAAAAGGGCAGGAGCCTCAAGAAATAGCACGACTGGATCTTCCCAAGCATATGTCAATTCATGCATACAAAGAAGCGCCGCACCCTATTGATGACCTAGATATCTTGATTACTGCGAGTTGTGGTGAAGGTTTTGCCCGAAAAATGGTGATGAAAGATATTGACTTGGTAAAGACGAGCGAGACCGACCCAGTGACCGCTGTAAAAGCTATTATTGAAGGGGTACCACTGGCAGAACCTCAACCTCTTGATACAATTCTATAAGCTACGCCATATTCACCGTGCCGTATGCATCTCTATGATCGCGCATACGGCACCACTTCATTACTCTCTGACCGCTAGTCTGCTGGCTAAATTCTTTCAAGCATAAAGACATATGCTTTGATACGACCCCACTATACTCTAGATAACCTAATTAACTGCAATGACGAACCCTTACCGTTATTTTTAGGCGAACTGTATATAAAACAAGCAGAAAACACTCACCAAGCAAGACTTTTCGACATTGGCAGTCGTTTGATATTACATATAAAATTATAATGAATAACAATAAAATCATCATTTCCTTTTATGCTCGGCATAAACAGAAAGAGCTAACAGAACGCCTATACCGCGCTTACCTTGCGCTAGCTCAACGGGGTTATCAGC
This sequence comes from uncultured Thiotrichaceae bacterium, assembly GCA_902727985.1. Taxonomy (GTDB): domain Bacteria; phylum Pseudomonadota; class Gammaproteobacteria; order Thiotrichales; family Thiotrichaceae; genus HyVt-477. Next base: position 2,036 of record CACVAY010000088.1, read on the forward strand.
TACACTACTTTTCCTCGCAGCCCCTTGCAGTAGAGCACCCTAATATCCATCCCCATATCATTAATGTGAAAGCACAGGAAGGCAGTGGCCGATTTTGGCTGAGCTATTTTTTTCAAGCCATTCGAGGCGCAAGAGCTTTAAGCAAACAACAGCGCATAGAAGGTTATGTGGTCTTTTCATTCCTTTATGGCGCTTTAGCCGCTCTTGCCAGTACCAAATCACATGAAAAGAAATGGATTCTCATTCGCAGTGATGATCTTGTCAGCGCACACAATAAACCCACCTCATGGTTTCACCGCTTCCTACTTAAGCGGCTTGAAATCATCAGTATTCAATCGGCAGAACGTATTATTTGTACAAATAAATATATAATGGAACGGTTGGCGAAACGCTGTGCTTATCCGCAGAAAATGGCCTACCTACCCGATGAAATCCCTGACTCCTCTCAGCCAATAAAACCCCTTCAAAAATACAAACCGCGTGTTTGGCAGTTTGTTACTGCATCGGATCTCACCCCAGAGAACCAACAACTTACCGTATTAAAAGCTTTAGCAGCCTTATCAATAAAAAACTGGCATTACCGAATCATTGGCACTGATAGTGAGAATACAGGCTACGAACGACTATTACGCGACTTTGTTTTCGAATACCATTTATCGAAACACGTAGAATTCATGGGCAAGCCTCAAGATACACCCGAGATTATTGCTGAGTGTGATTTATTCATTTTTCCAAGTACCAAAGAAGGATCCGCTACTATATTGCTTGAAGCCTTGGCAACAGATATTCCCTGCATTGGCAGCAATGCTTCATCCGTAACAGAAATTCTAACGGCTCCTTCTCTCATTTTTTCACCCAAGCATACGCTATCATTACACAATTTGCTCAAGCACTTCATCCGAAGCGAAGCCGTGCGAACGGATATCATCGCAAAAACAACGGCATGTAGACAACGTAATGAATTTGATTGGGAAGCCCGATTGATGGGTATGGTAGAAGGCTCTGAAGATCAGGGGTCAAGACTCGCACAAAGCATAGTCACTGCGAAATATCAGGCAAAAGGTTAGCAAGATGATGGGGCTTAGGCATTATTTCAATGCAACGGCGGTTCGTATTAGTGCCATCTTGTTAAGCGCACTGGGCGGCCTTTTTCTCTTTCCTTTTATCTTACGATCACTGGGTGAAAATGATTTCGGTATTTGGAGTATAGCAGCCGCCATTACTAGCTATTTCCTCTTGGTGGATTTCGGTATTTCACTCGCTTGTACCCGCTTTCTATCACTAGAACCAGATAATCCAAGCGCATGGAAGCGAATTATCTCCAATTCCCTCGCCTTAGCCGCTGTTGTCATGATCGTACTGGCTTTTTCAGGGCTGACCTTACTCGTTTGCATCTACTTCTTTGGGCTATTCCCTGAACATAAAATGCTCTATACCGTAGTTGCCCTGGTAGCTATTGAATCTGGCATCTCCATGCTGCTGAGGGTCTATCAAAGCGTTCTACGAGCCAATGTACAATATCTTGAGTTAGGCTACTTCGAGATCCTGCGCGTTATTTTACGTTTGAGTGGTCTATCGCTCATTCTCTATTTTGATGGTGGCCTTTTACAGCTGGTTATCTTTAGTGGCTTTGCGAATATTCTGTTTTTTGCCGCGTCATTTATCTATGTCCGTTACCGCTATAAACAAACTTTTTTCCACGCTGATCTCATCGATATTCAGGAAATTAAAGCACTCTTTAATTTTGGAAAGTTTGCCATCCTCGTACAGGTATCTGAACTCTTCCGCTATCGTATGGACGGTATTTTTGTCGGCATTGTGATGGGACTTAGTGCCGTTGCACACTTTGCCATTCTCATTACGATGATCGATATGGCCGTACAGATACTCTCTCGATTCTTAAGTTATTGGGACACGATCATCATTCGCCATGTTGGAGAAAAGGATCAAGAAGCCGCTTTGGCTTGTGTTCTAAAGGCGATCAATATTGGCTTTGCTGTGTCAGGCCTTTTTATCCTGAACTTCCTCCTCATGGGTGAACTGTTCCTCCAATTCTGGGTGGGTGAAAAGTATCAGTATCTTATTCACGACCTTGTCATAATGGGTGGCATCATGCTTGTTATTACCTTACAAATGGCGATGACCCCCTACCTCAATGCTAATGGTTTACAAAAGAAAGATGCCTTTTATACCGCCTTAGATATTGGCTTGAAACTAGCACTGATTTTTCCTTTTATTCAATGGTTTGAGTTTCGTGGAGCTATATTGGCAACACTCATTCCCGGGCTATTGATTGCACTACTGATTCGCTTAAGACTAGTGGCACAAACAGCAGGGGCTGAATATCTACACTTACTTTGGAAAACAGTCAGAACAGCCGCCTTACTTGCATTAGGTATTATGGCAATGTGGCTACTTAATGATGGACTATCTGAGCTTGTTAGCAATCCCTACCTTGTCATATTCATGATATTGATGGTAGAAGGAAGCCTACTTGTATTGGGATGGTTGTTTATACGTAGAAAGAAAAGTAAAACTGCAAACTTGACAGCATAGCCATCAA
>CACVAY010000089.1 GCA_902727985.1 uncultured Thiotrichaceae bacterium
CCGATTTTGCAGAAGGTAAAGCAGAGCCCTATGTTGTTAGTGTGATGCCATGTACAGCTAAAAAGGATGAAGCAGTACGGCCTGATGTGTCCGGTGATATTGATCATGTTCTCACAACGCGCGAGCTGGCCCGAATGATCAGGGCGCGTGGTATTGCGTTTGGTGCCTTGTCTGAAGAGGGTAAGTTTGATAACCCACTAGGTGAAAGCACTGGCGCTGGTCAGATTTTCGGTGCCTCGGGAGGAGTTATGGAAGCGGTTGTGCGCACGGCCTCTCATTTTATCGGTGAAGAAGATGCGCTTACATTGGAATGGCATCAACTCCGTGGCGTCAGCAAGGCGGTGAAAACCGCCGAGATTCCCGGCATCGGCAAAGTCGCTATATGTAATGGCATCGCAGCGGCACAAGGTATGCTAGAAACGGAGGCATGGCGAGATGAGTATGTTGCCATTGAGGTCATGGCTTGTGTGGGTGGGTGTCTGGGGGGCGGCGGTGAACCCAAATCCATGGATCCATTTATTCTGGAAAAGCGTATGCAGGCAATTTATGCCATTGACAAAGATGCGCCAAAACGACGTTCGTATGAAAATCAGGATGTTCAAAAGTTGTATGCGACAGAATTAAAGGAGCCGAATTCCGCTCAAGCACATGCATTGCTTCACACGAGCTATGCTGCACGAAATTCCAAACGCTTGCTTTTGATGCGATTTCTCGATTGTGTCGACAGGCGAGATGCCAGTGGTGCAGCTACTCTGTTTCATCCTGATGCGTTATGGTCAACGGCTTCACCTTTCGGTGACATCCAGGGTGTCTCAAATATCGAGGCGTTAATTAAGACTCGTTTGCCACCACGCAAGTATGGTCCGGCTTATGCACGACATCGGATGGAGTCCGCCGCGGATATTGATGACCTCACTGTTGTAACACCCGCAAGCGAACGATGCAGGTTTCGTATGGAGCTTGACACCATTCGCGAGGGTAATCAGTCGAGAATGGTGATTAGAAGCCTTGTGAGGGAAATCCTGTAATGGTCTTGATCCGCAAAAGCGGACATCAACCCCCCAAAAGTTTGGGGTCTGACCCTTCAGTCGATGTTATTCGATAATATGTCCAACGAAAGAAGCCATATCGTCCAGAATTTCATCACCACGTCTAAAGCCTAGGCCACAAGGTTCCCAAGCGAAAAACAAACCTGCCTGATAGATTTCACCTTTTTCATCTTTCGGGAATTCTACAAACTCTTGATAGATTTTAGGGTGATGGTCGTACTCACCATCCCGTGAGTTTTCTGTCTCACCATCTTCAGAAAGGATGGTTATATTCTCGCCCTCGCGTCCGAAAACAGGTTTTTCCACTTGCTTGATGCCTTCTAGCGGCTGATCAGAGGTGGCTAGTAGATACGGTGAGTCTGGGAATAAGTCATAAAGCACTTTTAAAATGCCTTTGCTTTGGAACATCAAGGTATAGGCAGGGTTGATTACCACGGCTTTACGATTCAATGCAATCTTGCGAAGGATATCGGTAAGTTCTGGCTCATCATCGCCAATATTTTCCCAAGGCCAAAGTTTGAACCAGAGTTTGAAGTGCTCCTCATTTTCGTTAAATACGCCTTCATTTTCTAGGAATCCAACTTGATCGAAGTAACAGAATTCAGTTCTGAATCCGGCATCCTGTGCCATTTTTTCTAATAAACGCGTCGTTTGCTCATCTTCAGGTAGATCACGTACTGCAGAAAACAAAATAGCTTCGTCATTGTAGTATTCAACAAATTTTTCAATCCCGTCATCTTCGGTAATGAGGCGGCGGAAGTTATCACGAATAGCTTCGTAGACATTATTAAACTGGCTGGCCTCATCTAGACCATTCGCTTTCAGAATAGCCCATTGGATAATGGCGGTTTCGAATAAGCTGGTTGGCGTATCCGCGTTGAACTCAATCAACTTAATGGGCTGACCATCAATACCGCCAGCCAAGTCAAAGCGTCCATACAAATGCCAGTCATCGTCATCCCAGCTCATACGAATGTTTTCAATCAGGTTTTCGGGAATGCCTAATTCTGCAAATAGATTGTTATCAATAACATGCTGACCTGCTTCGACAAACATTTCATAGATAGCATTACCGGCTTCGTAATAAGCTTCTGCTTCATAGGATGTGACAGGGATGAGTTCGGGGATAATATAAGGGGTGCCGTCATCATCGGTATGCCAGCCAAAGCCGACTTCTTCCATAATTTCTTTGCTGACTGGCTTGACCTTCTGAGTGACGATCATTGATTATCCTCCGAAGGACTTTGCTGAGCCTGAAGATGAACCGCCTTGTTTGCCGCCAAATCCTGACTTTGGTGTTGATTTTTGCGTGGCAGAAGGGGCACTACGCTGTTTTCCGGGTTGGGAAACTTGCGCTGCAGGGCGGGTATTGGCTTTTTGATTATTACGGTAGTTTTGATTTTGAGAGAGTTTGTTTGCCAACATGCCACCAATCAATGCGCCAGCCGCTGAAGCGAGTATCATTTCTCCCAAGCCCATACCGCCAGACGATGCTTCTGCTGCTGGTTGAGTCAGGTTAGAGGTGCCTGCTTCGACTTTTGCCGCTTCGGCTTCAGCTAAAGCCGTTAATTCTTCATTTGAAAGAATAGTTTCTGAGCCATCTAAGCCCCGTAGCACTGCGCGTGTTGCACCTTGTGTCGGGTGTTTTTCCGCGAGTTGGTATTTATCAGGATCTGCGCCTGTTTGCTCAATGACTAAGAAATAGTTCTGTTCTTGCAAATCGCCTTGTAAGGATTCCATATTGCTTTCTGGAGCGGGTGGCATGGTGCTGTCTTGTGCGCTTTCACCGCAGCCTTGTAGTAGAGCAGTAACGGTTAAACCCAAGCTACCTACCATGGAGTAGGATTTAATTTTTTTGATATGTTTCACGATATTTTCCTATGTTCGGAAGGTTTTGTGCAGGCGAGTATTCTAGTGGCTGTTTGTAACATACTCAATAAGAATGATGTGTTTTGAGGGTATTGTCTGTGATTATTCTATTTATAAGGAGGCTTGGTTTTCCAATGTGTTCTGTTGTTGCATCTCGCGCCAGCGTTGGAAGGTTGGGGCGTCGTTGTAACCTTCTTTAAGTACATATTCTAATACGCCACGCATGCGATAGAGGCGAACAACCGAGTCCACACGAAACACTTCTTCTCCATGAATGTCAAAGAAAATAATAGTAGGTGTGTAGTGTAAGCCTAGTTTCTTTGCCCACTCCGCAGCTGTCAGTTTTTGATTGTCAGGCGTGATTAATGGGACATCCGAATACATATCCAGTTGAATGACATCAAAGCTTCTTAGTTGGCGTCGCACGATCGGGTCTTGTAAAGGTTCAGAATGAAGGATGTCGCAAGAATGACAAGCGCGTTGTTCAAAGAAAACAGCTAGAGGTTGGTCTGCAGGAAAGTGGCTGCGGTCCATCAAATAGGGTGGTTTGTCGAAGAAGTCTTCTTCGTTGATATCATCGAGTTCAAATTTGGCAGGAGGATTGGCTCGTTCCATATAGGTGGCAAGTGTTTCCTTTTCATGAAAACCCTCGGCGATATATTCCATGGCTGCCTGCATTTGATACGGTGGGTGAAAGCCTCTAAGGCGAAGGCTTTCTTTTCCGTCATTGGTATAAAAAATGAGTGTGGGTGTAAAGTCGGTTTCTTCTTGCTCGGCAAATTCTCGTTCAGTCATATGATTACCATCAATATTGGTGATTTCTCGACTGCCCCAAATATCGATAGCAACAACTTCAAAATGCTTGCGTGTGTAATCAACGATATCTTGTTCTTTGCCCCAATTGATTTCTAATAAGGCTTTGCAGTAGCCACAGTCTTTTTGTCCAAAGTAGACAATTAACCCTTTCTTTCCGGCTTTGTTGGCGGAGGCTAAATCTTCCTGTAAGTTGAGAAATGACATAGAAAACCAATCTGGGTATTGGTTGTTGCGCTCTTTGGGCGCATCATCAATTTGTTGAATGACATCTTGTGAGTCATGTTGACTACTTTCTATCGCAATGGCGCAGGATGAAAACAGAATAAGTAACAGAGAAAGAAAATGTTTCATAAATACCTAGTCATCTGATGTGGTGGGTTGATATTCGTGTATCTCTCTGCAATTGCTGCATAGGGAGTTATACGCTCGAGTGTTGAATTTACCTCTTGTTAATAGTAGTCACAAACTGAATTAGTTGCCATTTAGCTATGTTTTGTATTTTTCATTCAAAGGGGGGGGGGACGGGGCAAACTATCTTTTCGACTAATTGGAAAAGCAACATCCTTCGTAATATCAAGGCTAGGTTCTTCTAGTCTGTTGATGAGGTTATTTAGAAAGTAGGCAACTGAGGAATTTTTTCTGGCGTGATGTTTCGCAACTAACACTGAATTCAAAAAAAGAGCCTGCATAAGCAGGCTCTTTTGTTTACCGATATTTACCAACTTATGAAAAAGTCGGCCTAAGTAGGATTCAATTACTTAGCAGTAGTTGGAGCAGGAACCATAACTGGAGCAACTGTGTTACCAGGGAAAGTACCCGCACCGTTAGTGT
>CACVAY010000090.1 GCA_902727985.1 uncultured Thiotrichaceae bacterium
CTAAAAGGTGAACCCTATGAAAATCGAATTTGACCCTGAAATTGATGCCTTATATGTACAACTCGCCGAAGGCGATATCGAAAAAACAGAAGAAATCAAAAAGGGCATGATGCTTGATTACGATAAATCAGGAAATGTCTTAGGCATTGAAATATTAAATGTTAGTAAACGAGAAAAACTGGCATTAGATGATGTTGCGTAAATCAAGAACCTCTATTTTCCAAGATTCAAGATTAGCGCCTCTTTCATACGCGGCTAAAGTCTCAAGCCCGATTCACAACGAAACATTATTACCCAAGAACCGCGACTTCAGTCGCGCCAATATCATCAAGCAATGAGGCATCAAAATCTTCTGACATGTTTATTTTGCCCTTTAAGCAACCAGCTTTCTTTTAATAGCAGGCTCTTCAAAGGGAATTAGTCGCACTATAGGCTTGCCATGACGCGTAATCACAATATCTTCACCGCTTTCGATTTTTTCTAATAATCGAGAGAAACGCGTCTTTGCTTCGTGGATATTGACTTGTTGCATACAAAAAACCTCTTAAAACCAGACTAAGCTCAGTTTAGCCAATTAAAAATGGTAAGCCTTATAAAGACTAGATGCCCTCCCCCCAGACAAGGTGGTGTTTTATTCTTTAATGTAGGTCGAACTTTAGTCCGATTGAACACTAAATGTCAGACTGAAGTCTGACCTACATTTATTGTTTATTTCGCATATAACTCGCAAAAATAGAGCCGGAGAGATTATGCCAGATCGAGAAAATCGCGCCTGGCAATGCGGATAGTGGCGCAAAGTATTTTACCCCCATGAATACGGCTAAACCTGAGTTTTGCATACCAACTTCAATCGCCAAGGTTTTTCTTGTGCGGATATCCCAGCCGAATAGTCCTGATAGCCAATACGTGCCCAATAGGCCGATGAGATTATGCAGTATCACCGCAATGAACAAAACCATGCTAAGCGAGCCAATGCGCTCATGATTTAGCGCGACCACAATGCCAATAATGAGGGAGATAGCGATGACGGAGATAGCAGGGAAAATCTGTTGCACGGTTTTTAAACGTGCGCTGAAGAAGGTATTCAAGAGCAAACCGACACCCACAGGTAACACGATGATTTTGGCTATATCAACAAGCATTTTTGTCATGGGCACATCGACGGTTTGCCCGGCATAAAGCTCTGTCAGCAAGGGTGTGGCGACAATGGCTATCAGTGTGGAGATGGCAGTCAGCGTAATGGATAAGGCGACATCGCCTTTTGCCAGATAGCACATCACATTCGAGGCGGTTCCACCGGGGCTTGTACCGACTAGAATCATGCCAATGAAGAGCATTTCGGGGAGTTTAAACACCACCGCCAATATGAAGGCCAATAGTGGCATGAGTAGAAACTGCATTCCTGTACCAAATGCCAAGGCTTTGCGATTGGTGATGGCTCGTTTGAAATCATCAATGGTCAGGGAGATTCCCATACCAAACATAATCAGTCCGAGCAGATAGATAATACTGGGCTTTAAAGCCACTAATGGCTCAGGTACAAACCAGGCGATTCCGACGAAAAAGAGGGCTACCAGCGGGAAAAAACGCGTGATCATTTGGGCAAACTGAGTCATTGTTTTGCTCTTTAGCAGGAAAGCCTGAACTCTTACAGGACGGGCTTAGCCTGTCAACTCTGCGAAAAAAAGAACATTGATCAATCTTTGCTTTTGCAAATAAAAGGCCTTAATTGATTGTTATGCTTCTACCTTGGTTAGTTACCCGATGAATTATGTCAACCACTTGATGTCCATCATTGACATATGGCTTTTTTTATATAGTATTGATAATCATTCTCATTAATGAAGTTATTACCATGACTCTCAATCCGCACCCAACCCTGTCATCCCTGGATGAAGGAACTACGATTAGCATTGCTGAGGTTAAAACAGACTCTCCGACACGCATCAAACTGTTAGGTATGGGCATTGGCAAAGGCTGTCATGTACAAATATTTCGCAATCGCTCGGGAGATATGGTGGTAGGTCGCGGCAATAACCGCATTAGCCTTGGCCGTTCTATTACACAACATATTTTCGTCCACACCCTCTAAGTTATGAATAAGAAAAGCTCTCTCGACGACATCAAAATTAGTGTGGAAGATGCCAAATGTGCTGACGATGATCAGTGCTTGACACAAACCCCTCGCGCAATCGCCTTAATCGGTAACCCGAATGCCGGTAAAACCACCCTTTTCAATATTCTGACTGGCTCTCGTCAGCGCACGGGAAATTGGCCTGGCGTTACGGTTGAGCGCAAAACAGGCGAATGCCGCATCTTTTCCGATGATTTAAATGTCGTGGATCTCCCTGGCACCTACTCATTAGATATGGGTGATACCTCCACTGATGAACGTATTGCGCGAGATTATGTACTTGCCAATCCTGACAAGCTTTATTTGAATATTGTTGATGCAAGCACCCTAGAACGTGGCTTGTATCTCACTTTACAGCTTCGTGAATTGGGCATTCCGATTATTGTTCTGTTGAACATGATGGATGTCGCGAAGAAGCATGACATGGATATCAGCGTTGAGGCTCTACAACGGCAACTGGATTGTCCTGTTATCCCCATCTCTTTGCGCCATGATAAAGATCTATCAACACTCAACAAGTCGGTCTGTCGCAGCTCTGCTCAAGTCGACCCCATGGCAATTAGCTATGACACGCGTGTTGAAGACGCCATTGCTGACATTCTTTCTACACAAGAGATCAGCCGTCCAGAAGCCATCAATAGCTTACTTGACGCTAGCAATACGGATTTAGCACCCGTTCTGCAAAAGATTGAAGAGACAACAGGTGAAGAGCTCGATTTCTTGCTCGCGGACGGTCGCTTTGAAGCTGCCAATGCCATTGCTCGAAATAGCGTTCGCGAACATGGAAAGATCAGCCGTACTCACTCAGACCGGGTTGATCGCTGGGTACTTGGCAAATGGACAGGTATGCCATTCTTTTTGCTGATGATGTATCTGCTTTTCCTTTTCAGCATCAATTTGGGCGGCGCATTCATCGACTTCTTTGATGGCTTAGCAGGTACGCTATTCGTCGATGCACCCCGTCATTATTTAGGCGGCATGGGCATTCCCGAATGGCTCACCACTTTCTTGGCTGACGGCATTGGTGGCGGCGTTCAAGTCATTGCGACCTTTATCCCCGTGATTGGTGCTCTCTATCTATTCCTGACCTTGCTTGAAGAGTCTGGCTATATGGCACGTGCGGCGTTTGTCATGGACCAGTTCATGCGCAAAATCGGCGTTTCGGGTAAAGCCTTTGTGCCACTCGTGGTTGGCTTTGGCTGTAATGTACCTTCCATTTCTGCCACACGTACCTTGGATAGCCCTCGCGAACGTATTATTGCGGTGCTTATGGCGCCCTTTATGTCCTGTGGGGCACGTCTTGCAGTGTACGCTTTATTCGCAGCAGCATTCTTCAAAACGGCTGGACACAATATTGTGTTCTTGCTGTATTTAATCGGTATTGGCTTCGCTATTCTAACCGCAATTATTATGCGCAAAACCGTCTTGCAAGGCGGCGTTGATCATTTCGTGATGGAAATGCCCACTTACCAAATTCCGCAACTACGTAATGTCTTCATCAATACGTGGAACAAGCTCAAAGGCTTTATCCTTGGCGCGGGTAAGATCATTATTATCATGGTCGCGATTATCAATGTAATAAACAGCATTGGCACAGATGGCAGCTTTGGCAATCAAGACAGTGAAAAATCCGTACTCAGCGCCACTGCTCGCGCAATCACTCCTGTTTTTACGCCGATGGGTATCGAAGAGGATAACTGGCCTGCCACCGTTGGCATTATCAGCGGTTTATTAGCCAAAGAAGTCGTTGTGGGCACCTTGGATGCGCTTTACAGCAAAATCGATGCACCACAATCTGGAGCAGAAACAGAGACTATTGAAGAAAGTAGCTTCTCATTTGTTGAAGGCTTCTCAGAAGCAGCCAGTACCATTCCTGAAGGACTAAGTGGTGTCGCTGAAACACTCACCGACCCACTTGGCTTTAATACCCTAAATGAAGAGCAAGACGTAGAATCTAGCACGTATGTCGCCATGCTCTCGCGCTTTGATGGTTCAATCGGTGCCTTTGCTTACTTATTATTTATCTTAATGTACTTCCCATGTGTCGCCGCAACCGGTGCCATGTACACCGAAGTCGGCGCGAAATGGGCAATGCTTGGTGTGGCTTGGAGTACTGGGCTTGGTTATGGTGCAGCAACCTTGTTCTATCAACTTGCCACCTTTGCTCAGCACCCCGTCCAGTCATTGATCTGGACAGCGATTATTTTAGGAAGCTTTGCTTTATCGGTGTTTGGTTTTTATCGGGCAGGTAAGTCATCACGAGAAAATGCCTATATATCACCTTTACAGGCAGCGAACTCAACAACCACCAGCTAAAGACTGGTGGGTTAGTATTAAGGACTAAAGTCCGGATACGGGTCACAAGACCCGTCTAGTCTTCAGTCCTAAAATTATCATCACCTTTGGGCTCAAAGTGATGCT
>CACVAY010000091.1:0-16826 GCA_902727985.1 uncultured Thiotrichaceae bacterium
CGTTATTTAAAAAACATGTAATTATTTATTTTTTTCTGGCAATGAAAAGCTTTTTGACATTCTCTTGTACGTAATCACCACTCAGAACCAGCAGCCTTTTCTGATTTTAATATAATGAGATGTTTCACATCTAACGAGAATCTCACCTTATCCCCGACTGCGTACTTTTGATGGCTAGGAGCCAATGCATAAACTTGGCTATTATCCTGCAAACCCAAAGTATAGAAAAAGTTTGCTCCGCGAAATACTTGTGCTAACACAAGCGCTTCTGATGTCTCCCCTGCACAAGCTTGATTTTCATCCTCAACTAATTGGATATCGTCCGGCCGAATCAACACATCCACTGGACAACCAGGCGCACAGGAGTCTGGAACACTCCCTTGCACATCACCTAAAGCTGTCGTCACAATATTTTCAGCGCGTACCTCACCTTTGATAATGGCACCTTCTCCAACAAAGTCAGCTACAAACTGATTCCTTGGCACATGATACAAATGGTAGGCGGTATCCCACTGTTGCAACATCCCCTGTTTCATCACACCAATCACATCCGCCATAGCAAATGCCTCATGCTGATCATGGGTCACCATCAGGGCGGTAACTTGCTCTTTCTTAAGAATGAGACGAACTTCACGCGCTAACATTTCCCTTAACTCTACGTCCTGACTGGCAAACGGCTCATCTAACAACAATAACTTTGGTCGTGGAGCTAATGCTCGTGCAAGCGCAATACGTTGCTGCTGCCCTCCTGATAACTCATGCGGATAGCGCTTTTCGTAACCTTGCAGGTCAACCAATTCAAGCAGTTCTTTTACGCGCTGCTTTTGTTTGTTACGGGATTGATGACGGATACCAAAGGCAATATTCCTGGCTATCGACAAATGGGGGAACAACGCAAAGTCCTGAAAGACCATACCAATTTTACGCTTCTCTGGTGGCAGGCTATGCTTGCTTGAGCTAATGACTTCAGCCCCAATTTTGATACTTCCCGCACTGACCTTCTCAAAACCGGCAATGGCTCTTAATAAGGTCGTTTTACCACAGCCACTTGGCCCCAATAGACACGCAAGCTGTCCATCTTTGACCTGGATCTGCACATTATTGACAGCGATATAGTTTTCATAGTGAACGGACACATTTTCTAAGCTCAATGTATTCATGCTGACTCCTTATCCAATGAGCCTTGTTGGCCAACTCGGGAACGACCAATGGTTTTTGAAAGCAAAATAACAGGAATAATACCAACCAGTACAATCATTAAAGAAGGCAGACCAGCATCTGCCAGTCGCTCATCTGCGGCTAATTCATACGCTTTGACGGCCAAGGTATTAAAATTAAAAGGACGCAAAATAAGTGTTGCTGGTAGCTCTTTTAATACATCCACAAAGACCAGAAGTAAGGCAGTAAGTAAAGTGCCTTTCATTAATGGCAAATGTAATTGGCGCAAGACACCAAATGCATTTAAGCCTAGCGAACGTCCCGCATTATCCAAAGTGGGTTTTATTTTCCCTAAACCAGATTCGACGGTTTGCAAGGAAACCGATAGAAATCGCACATTGTAGGCAAATAGCAAAGTAAACAAGGTTCCGCTAAACATCAATCCCCATGACTCACCAGTGAAATTTTTGAGCCAGCTGTTCAATTGCGTATCCAACCACGCGAACGGAATAAGCACCCCAATTGCGATGACTGTTCCGGGAACGGCATAACCCATCGCTGCAATACGCGCTGCTATGGATACGCTCGGATGGGAATCTACACGCTTGCCGTATCCTAGTAAGAGCGCAAGACCTAAGGCAAAAAAAGCAGCAAGACTGGCAAGCAACAAACTGTGGCCAATTAACACCATAAAGTCCTGATCAAAGCTCTGCTCCCCGACAGTAATCGCCCAATACAATAATTGCGCCACAGGAATAATAAAGCCCAGTATAAGCGGTACAGCACAGCTTATTACGGCTAGAACAGCCCATTTCCCTTTTAATTGATATTTTGGAATAGCCGAGTATTTACTAGAAGTATGATGATAACGAGCTTTGCGGCGCGACCATCGCTCAATCATAATCAGAATAAACACGAAACTCATCAACATGGCTGCTAATTGCGCAGCAGCAGCGCTATTCCCTAAACCAAACCAGGTTCTGAAAATCCCTGTAGTGAATGTTGAAACACCAAAGTATTGTACAGTGCCAAAATCAGCTAAGGTTTCCATCAACGCCAAAGATAAGCCCGTAATAATAGCTGGCCGTGCCAGTGGCAAAGCCACTTTAATAAAACTTTGCCAGGCATTCGCACCCAAGGTGCGGCTAACCTCTAATACACAAATAGACTGTTCTAAAAATGCAGCTCTTGCCAATAAATACACATACGGAAACAGCACGAGAGAAAGCATTACAATTGCGCCGGGCAATGAGCGAATTTCAGGAAAGAAGTAATCACCGTAGCCCCAGCCTGTCAGTTCTCGTAATAGGGTTTGTACGGGGCCAGAGAAATCCAGCATACCTGTGTAAGTATAAGCAATAATATAAGCAGGCATCGCCAAGGGAAGTAACAATGCCCATTCAAAGAAGCGCCGCCCCGGGTAATCGCACATACTATTTAGCCAAGCAACGGGAACACCTATCAGTAAAACACCGAACCCCACTCCAAGCATTAGCCAAAACGAATTGCTCAGATAATCTGATAAAACCGTCTCTGCCAAATGCCCCCAGACTTCAGTGGCTGGCACAAAAAGATAGCCAAACACTGCAAGTATTGGCAATGAAACCAGAAAAGCCATGCTGATGAGCATGGCTCTAAAGAGAATGTTTCTTTTAGGCCTCAGTCGCAAATCACTTCCAACCTGCTTTATCCATCAGCTTGAGAGCCTCAGCATTATTTTCGCCTAATGCCGATAAATTCAAACTATCTGCTTTGAAGCCCCCCCAGCCTTGAATGAGCTCGCTAGGTTTGGTTTCTGCTGTGACGGGGTATTCGCCATTCTTCTCGGCATACCACGTTTGTGATGCCTTAGTTGTCATATACTCCAATAACTTAATAGCATTTTCTTTATGTTTGGCATGTTTTGTTACCGCACCACCGCTAACATTCACATGTGCACCACGATCACCTTCTGCTTGATTAGGCCAGAAAATCGCAAGTTTATTCGCAGCCGCTTTTTGCGCTTCGTCTTTGCCATTGAGCATAGCGGCATAGTAATAGCTATTAGCGATCGCAATATCACACTGGCCTGATGCCGCAGCTTTAATCTGGTCTCGATCCCCACCTTTAGGAGGACGTGCAAAATTCTTTACAAAGCTTTTTGCCCACTCGCCCGCCTGCTCTTCACCACTTGCGGCAATCATTGAAGCCAATAAGGATTGATTATAAATATTGTTGGATGAACGAATACAAATGCGCCCCTTCCATTTTTCATCAGTTAAGGCCTCATAGCTTGAGAGCTCTTCCGGCTTTACCTTACCTTTCACGTAGAAAATAGGGCGAGCCCGATAAGTCAGCCCAAACCATTCATTCTCAGGGTCCCGTAAATTCTCAGGGATCTGTTCAATCAATGTTTCAGACTCGATTGCCTGTAAAACTCCAGCCGTTTTTGCCCGATATAAACGTCCAGCATCCGTCGTGATCAACACATCAGCAGGTGTGTTCTCCCCCTCTAATTCTAGTTTTTTCAGCAATGCGTCTGCTTTGCCCGTTAGTAAATTGACTTTGATACCACTTTCTTTGGTGAACTCTTCAAGTAAAGGTTTAATGAGTTTTTCTTTACGTGCTGAATAGACATTCACTTCTTCTGCCGCAAATGCCGGCGCAAGGAAGCTAAACGCTAAGATACTAGTAATGAGGGACTTGAACATGACAACTCTTTCATTGATTGGAAACAGGAATCATTATCAACAAAAAAAAACTAAATGCAAATGATTTTCATTAAGAAAGAATTACAGCACAATAAAAATCCTTCTAACGGATACTTTTCGCCAGAAAAAATCTATATATAGCTTTTAAAAACAGATAGATAGATAAATAATCAAACAACGTTGTTTCATCACTACATCGAAGACATAAAAAAACCCTGATCTGGAAGAGGTAAACCTCTCACAGCAACCAGGGTTTTATTGTGCTAATGACTCAGTAATAAATTACTTGATAAATAACATTTCTGCATACTTTGGTAGAGGCCATAACTCATCAGCCACTTCCATTTCAAGTGCATCAGCAGCAGCACGAACGTCATCCATATAGCCACGGATGTCTTGTGCACAGAACTGCATGTGCTCATCAGTTGATGCAAAGTCTTCTTTTGCCATTGCCTCGTTCAGTTTAGCAACTGAAGCCATCATATCACCAGACAAACCAGCAACATCTTTAGCAACCGTTGCATCCATTGCGATACCCATCTCTGAAAGACCAGCATTTGTATCTGCAAGTGAAGCAAGGTATCCCATCGCTGCAGGATAGATCGTTGTTTTCGCCATGTCAGAGACAAGCTTAGCTTCTACGGCAATCGAGTTGATATAGATTTCTGCATAAACTTCGTAACGACTTGCCACTTCAATATTTGAAAGAACACCCGTGTTAGCAAACAAATCTTTAATATAGTCTTCATTCATGCATGGAAGCGCATCAGCGGTTGTTGGCAAGTTCTTAAGACCACGCTCTTCAACAGCCATTTTGTGCCATTCTGCAGAGTATCCATCACCACCAAATACGGCATTACCATGCTCTTCCATCAGTTCTTTAAGCACGGCAACAACTGCTGATGATTTATCATCATTGTTTGCCAATTCTGCTTCAAGCTTTTCAGCAATCCACTCTAATGAATCAGCAAGCATTGTGTTCATTGCAATCAATGGACCAGATACTGATTGCTCAGAACCTACTGCACGGAATTCAAAACGATTGCCGGTGAAAGCGAACGGTGAAGTACGGTTTCTGTCACCTGTGTCTTTAGCGAATGGGATGATCTGTGAAAGATCAAGATCCATCATCTCTGTATCCGTTGCGCCATCCAAGCTACCTTTTTTGATTTGCTCAAAGATGCCTTCGATCTCGCTACCAAGGTAAACAGAAAGAATGGCTGGAGGTGCTTCGTTTGCACCTAGACGGTGATCATTACCCGCTGATGCGATAACTGCACGTAGCAGTGGGCCATATTTGTGTACACCACGAATAACTGCACCACAGAACAATAGGAAGTTTAAGTTTTCAGAAGGTGAAGAACCTGGATCGAGCAAATTACCTTGTGTTGAGTTACCTACAGACCAGTTCACGTGCTTACCTGAACCATTGATGCCAGCAAATGGTTTTTCATGAAGAAGACACGTCATGCCGTGTTTCTTTGCAGTGTTCTTCAACACGGTCATCAACATTTGCTGGTGATCAGCAGCGACGTTTGCTGCTTCATAATAAGGAGCAATCTCAAACTGCCCTGGAGCAACTTCGTTGTGACGTGTTTTTGCAGGAATACCTAGCTTATATAGACGCTCTTCAACATCTTCCATGTACTGTTGTACGCGCTGAGGAATTGCACCAAAGTAGTGATCATCAAATTCCTGGCCTTTCGCAGGTGCCGCACCGAATAGTGTACGACCAGCAAGTAATAAGTCAGGACGCATGTTCGCGAAGTTGCTATCAACCAAGAAGTATTCTTGTTCAGCACCACAGCTTGAGTTTAATGGAGCTACGCTCCCTTCACCCATTAGTGTCAGTACTTTTGTTCCAGCTTCATTCATTGCTTTATTAGAACGTAGCAAAGGAACTTTCTTATCAAGTGCCTCGCCTGTCCATGAAACGAATACTGAAGGAATACAAAGCGTTGCACCATTGTCAGTTTCAAGGATGTATGCAGGACTGGTTGGATCCCAGTACGTGTAGCCACGCGCTGCATTAGTTTGACGAATGCCACCATTCGGGAAAGATGAACCATCTGGCTCGCCTTTAACCAGTAAACCACCATCGAATTCCGTCACCGCACGACCACTTGCATCAGATACGATAAAGCTATCGTGTTTCTCGGCAGTTCCTGCTGTCATTGGATAGAAAACGTGTGCGAAGTAGTTAGCACCTTTTGAAAGAGCCCATGCTTTCATTGCAGCAGCAACATCATCCGCCGTTGCCGGATCTAAAGGCTCTCCCGTTTGCATGGTCTTTTTCATCGCCTTGAAAGCGGTTTTTGACAATGCTTCTTCCATTTTCACCAAAGTGAAAACATCAGTTGCCCAGATCTTATCAAGAGATTCTGGTTTTGATACAGGTGTTGCTTCGCGGTTAGTAATCGTAAAAACCGCTGCAGCGCGGGATTCATTTAGGCTCATCTGCTACTCCTATGAAAAATGAGATTTGATAGGTATGGTTAGTGTTTCCAGTAACAACAGCCAACCATCCAAAATTGAGAACTCTACTATTTAAGCAAATTTCATGCCAATTATAAAAAACTTTCTGGGAAATAAAAACGCCATTTTCCTGATTGTTACGCACAACAATGCTTATTCATCAGAATTATTTTGCACCAAAATGGTGCAACAAAACCAAAGTGGTGCATTAGCTAATATACCCTTCACCCTGACTCAGAAAAAATTCAACTTTATGAATCTCTGGATACTCTAAACATTTTTTTCGTATTCCGGCGATTTCCTCTTGCGACCACTGAGAATGCAAACAAAAATCCAATTGTATTGTCCCATCTAGATAATGCAGGTTCATCTTGTCTCGCTTGTCAAATCCGGCACGATCCAGATGCGGCTGTAATTGTTGTAGAATCTTTTGTCTGGATGGTAATTTTTCACAGGGGCTGGAACACTCATCATCTTCAGGATCAATGTGTACCGTAATATCATGTAATTCTTCGAACTCATGCTGCAAACCATGCATAACACGCTCCGCAATATGATGTCCCTCCGAAACACTGATCATAGAACCCACTTGAACATGGACGTCAGCAACACCTCTGCCCCCCATCATGCGAGTACGCAACATATGCACATTTTCAACACCATCCAGCTGATGGATATAGGTTTGCATTTCTTGTGTTCGCTCAGGATCTAAAGCAGTATCAATCAGCTCCATAACACTTTCATACACCATGCCAGAACCCATATACATAATCATGAGCGCAACAATAATGGCTGCCGCTGCATCAAGCCAAGGAATGCCAAGAAAGATAGTGCCAGCAATACCCAGTAGCACAGCTATTGAAGAAATGGCATCAGAACGATGATGCCATGCATTCGCCATAAGCATCGGCGAATTTATCCGTTTCCCTACACGACGGGTAATATGATAAAGAGATTCCTTAGCTACAATAGCTATACCAGCAAATAACAGCCCAAGAGACGTTGGCTGTAATAACCGGTCTACATGAAATAAACGCTGCGTTGCATCATAAGCAATGCCTATCCCAACCAACACCAAACTAGCACCTAACACAATAGTAGCAACGGTTTCTATACGACCATGTCCGTATGGATGATCATCATCTGCGTCTTTACTGGCCATTTTCGCTGCAACTAGTACCACAAAATCACTAGCCAAATCGGAAAGAGTATGAAAGCCATCAGCAATCAAGGCTTGTGACTGCGTAAAAAAACCACCTATCAATTGGATAGCGGCCAAAAAAAGATTGGTTACGGCTCCAATAATCGTAACATTACGCGTCTGCTTGTAACGTGAACTGCTTTTATCTACATTGCTGATAGCGATGTGTGAGTGGTGATGGCTATGAGACATCAGGAATGGTGTACTCTAACAACAATAATATATTCATTATCATCAGGTTTTTCGATTTTTTCAACAACCGTGTGCCCATGCACTCTTGCCCATGCTGGAATATCATGCATTGCACCCGGGTCGGTACATATTGCCTTTATCAACGCCCCTTCTTCTGCTTCCGCTATTGCATTTTGTACACGAATAACAGGCATTGGACAGAGTAAGTTATGGGCGTTTATAGTGAAAACATCGTCATCAGTCATGGAAGCTGGCTACTTTCGTCTTGGACTTGTAATGACCGACAGGATACAGACTGCAAGCTAATTGATAAAGCATGAGTTACAACCGCACTAACAAATACCTGACAATTTTACGCTGAATTCACATGGCAAATGCAATTCATTGGGATTGCTACCAGCTAAATAAAGTCCAGCTTGGAATCGACAAATTATCAGTTTCATTATGTTCATTGTGCTGATCATCACCCGACTCAGTTACATCAATGATGTTATATGAAATACCCTTACCATTCGGCACATAACTCAAATCAGACTGAATGCTTTGGACACGCTCTTCTTTGATCATGCCCAATTTATCATCCACAGTAATTGTTTCTGTTTTGTCGATGCCAGATGAGGCAAAACAGAAAGATGAAGCCAATAATGAGACTAGTAAGCCAGCGGTAATTTTCATTTATATCTCCAAAGCGTGATTGTCTATTTAGCAGCTTTCCAAAAAGGCGTACGCATTGACATAATCGAAATACGTTTACCTTGGATTATCTATGAGATAATCATCCTGTTAAGCTTCTTCAGGAGTATAAGCCTTTATTGTGAGAGCATGAAGTTCACCTGACGTAATGACATCATTCAGAATCGCATAAACCATCTGATGACGTTTCATCGTATTTAAACCTTCAAAAGCGTCACTAACAATATGCGCCTCATATTTATACCCGTCACCAGATACCGTTACATCCACATTCTCCATACCATCTTTGATTAGCTTCTCTACATTTTCGTTTGAAATACTCATAAGGTTTTCCTTTTGTTCGATATACTTTTAGGGCGTATACTCAATTACCCATAAGAAATTGAAGAAGGATGATGCTGGATTCTCACCAGGCATGCAAAAGATTCTTCTCTAACATTACTCTGCCAGCAACGATGAGGCCTCGCTATGAGCAATACAAGAAATTCTGAAGATATCATTGAAGTCTGTGGCAAATTTTGCCAAGCACTTACCCGTGAAGAAGTAGAAATGTTCCTTAAATTTACAACAATCCGTGATATTGCTGCCAGAGAGATAATTGCTGATATTGGAGAGGTTGGAGACGAGTTCTATCTCGTCATCGAAGGTGAAGTACGACTCTACCAGAAAGATGCTGCTGGTGAAATTGAGGTCGGCCGTATAAAAGCGGGCGGTCTAGTGGGTGAAATGTCATTCTTCGATAAGTTACCTCGCACCATTCGCTTGGCTGCTGGCAAACATGGCACAAGTGTGATTGTTGTCACTCGCCCAATGTATAAACGCCTCACCATTGAACACCCTTACATTGCCGTCAACCTGCTTGAGTTCATTATCTTGAGTCTGGATCAACTAGTGCGCAGTGCTGGTAAAGACATTTCTACCATGTATAAAAACATGTCTGGTATCGGTTACCGATAGTATTAACATATAATTTTCACCAAAAAAGCCTGAATAAGTTCAGGCTTTTTCTACATAGCATTTACTAACTTCATTCGCCCCCCCATATCCTCAAAATAAGAGAGCGACTATTGCTAGGTTTTGTTATTTGCCTTTAGCGGTAGTAAGACCTAAGTTAGACCAGTTCTGCATACCACCACGATACCATTTCATCTTCTCATCAGGATAACCAAAACGCTTCAAGGTATTAATCGCAGTAGGTGACTGTCCACACCACATGCCGTTGCAAAATTTCACCAGAGTTTTTGCGCCTGAATAATCAAAGACGGTATCAGCTTTACCCTCTGTCAAGGCTTCATCCACATCAAAAAAATCTTTACCTTCTTTTAACTTCACGCCAAAACGCTCCGCCAGTAATTTTGAAATGCTTTCCGTAGTTGCGCCTTTTTTAGGGTTTAACTCTGTCCATGAAATATTTACAGAACCAGGAATTGTTCCCTTGCTAACCCAATCAGGTGTACGCGAATCAATCACGATAATCGAATCATCGCCTGCACTTTTCTTCTTTAGATAATCCAAAACTTCGATCTCGGCAATTGTCTCAACCCCACCTTCCAGTTTGGCTGGTTGAATACAAAACGGAGGGCAAGCTCGGCCAGTCAGTGCAAAATCTGGAGTCACTGTTCCATCTGGGTCTTGGTCTCGTTTGATTTCAATATCTTTCCCCTGATGTTTGACCATCACACTCATAAGATCTGCGGTAATACCAACACGATCTTCTGCAACGGCCATATTGAGTGCCGCAGATGCCATGATGATTAATGCAATTTTTTTCATAATTTTTCCTAGTTTTGCTGAAGCCAGAAGGTCACTGGCCCATCATTCGTCAGTTGTACTTTCATATCTGCACCAAATTGCCCTTCTTGAACATTGGGTATCAGAACATGTGACTGCTTAATAAACTCTTGATACAAAGCATAGCCTAGTTCAGGGGAAGCAGCTGGTGTGAAACTTGGGCGACTTCCACGTGTTGTGTCCGCTGGTAATGTAAACTGTGAAACCACTAACAAAGAACCCTGAATATTCAGTAACGACAAATTCATTTTTCCAGATGTATCTTCGAATATTCGATAGCGACAAACACGTTCTGCCATACGCTTGGTAATCGCTGGTGTATCCGCCTTTTCAACACCTAACAACAATAAAATACCTTCATCAATGGACGAAATACATTGCTGATCCACTGTCACACTCGCTGAGGTGACACGCTGAATAAGTGCAATCATAGTTGCTTAAGCAATGAGTTTGTTGCAGAAACAAGAGCCGAAATAATTCCCTCTTCACTAGCCGCATGTCCAGCATTCGCCACCACAGCAAAATTGGCTTCTGGCCACGCCTGATGCAAACGATATGCCTGCTCCATCGGACAAATCATATCGTAGCGCCCTTGGATGATATACCCCGGAATACCCCTAAGCTTGTCGGCATTTTTTAGTAACTGCCCTTCTTCTAAAAAGCCCTCATTGATAAAATAATGCGTTTCAATGCGCGCTACACTTAGCGCCGTGTGTGGATCGGTAAAATGCGCCATCAAATCTTCATTAGGTAGCAAGGTTGCGGTTCGGCCTTCCCATGTTGACCAAGCTTTTGCACTGCGCATTTTGGCAATCTCATCTTCACCCGTTAGCAATTGATAATAGGCCTTTAATAAATCATCACGCTCATCCTCAGGAATTGGCTCAAGAAAATCATCCCAATAATCAGGATACACGCGACTTGCGCCATCTTGATATAACCACTCCAACTCTTTAGGAGTACAGAGAAAAATTCCGCGAACAATTAAACCTGACACATATTCTGGGTAGGTTTCAGCATATGCCAATGCCAAGGTTGAACCCCATGAACCCCCGAATAATGCCCATTGCTGTAAGCCCAGGTGCTGACGAATTTTTTCAAGATCGCCCACAAGGTGTTGAGTCGTATTATTATTTAGCTCTGAATGCGGTGTTGAGCGCCCACAACCTCGCTGATCAAATAAGATAATGCGATACGCTTCTGGGTCGAAAAAACATCGATGATATGCTTCGCAGCCAGCGCCAGGCCCGCCATGCAAAAAAACGATCGGAACACCCTCTGGATTACCACACTCCTCGACATAGAGTTTATGCGTATCATCAACATCCAGAAAGTAATGCGTATATTCATGTATCTGCGGATATAAATAGGGCATATTACCTCATCTTATTTAGCGATTTTTCAGACCGATGTGCATCGCGACGATGCCATCGAATTCCTATACTATAAGCGTATGACAGAATTTATCAAACCACCTAAAGCCCTATTACGCAACGTCGGAAAAGCCTTATCTGACTTTCACATGATTAACGACGGGGACAGAATTTTACTGGGTTTATCGGGCGGCAAAGACTCCCTTTCCTTGTTACATATATTGCATCACTTTAAACGCCACGCTCCTATTCACTTTGATATCGGCATCATGACGGTTGACCCACAAGCCGAAAGCTTTGATCCAAGCCCTTTGATACCTTATGTAGAATCTCTTGGCCTTCCCTATTATTTTCAACAAGAAGCCATTGTCGAAATGGCACAAAAGCACATGGATAACGATTCCTACTGTGCTTTTTGTTCTCGCATGAAACGCGGCATTATGTACACCACAGCTCGCGACAATAACTACAATGTACTGGTCTTAGCTCAACATCTTGATGATTTAGCAGAAAGCTTTCTCATGTCAGCTTTTCATGGCGGGCAACTGAAAACCATGAAGGCAAACTATACCGTCGCCGATGGTGATCTGCGTGTTATTCGCCCCTTAGTTTATACTCGAGAAAAAGAACTTTCAGCCTTTGCCAGCTCCTCTGGCTTTCCAGTTATTTATGACAACTGCCCCGCTTGTTTCGCGATGCCAACACAACGTGAGCACATGAAACAGCTACTTGCGAAAGAAGAGGTAGGGAATGAGCAGCTATTTAAAAGCCTCAAAACAGCCATGCTACCTCTAATGAAAAAATCTAGCGCGTAACTCAAGCTAGCCATCCGGTTTCTTGAACTAATCTCTGAATGAAAGATAATCAGCTACATTTTTACTGAGGCTGGGACTATGGCGGAACTTAAAGCACTCTTATTTGATGTAGATGGGACACTCGCAGACACGGAAGCAGATGGACACCGTGTCGCCTTCAACAAAGCATTTGTTGAAGCTGGACTGGATTGGCATTGGTCTGTTGACACATACGGTGAACTCTTAGCGGTAACGGGAGGCAAAGAGCGCATCAAGTTTTTTGTTAGCGATTTCCTCGAAGACTTTTTCGTAGATGGCGACATTAATGACTTCGCGGCAGAACTGCATAAACGCAAAACACACTTCTACCTCGAAATGACCCAGAACGGAGACATCCCGTTACGTACGGGTGTTGAGCGCTTTCTTCGAGAAGTGCGGGAAGCAGGGTTCCGCCTTGGTATTGCCACAACCACAACCCCTGCGAATGTTAGCTACTTGTTGAAGGCAACACTTGGTGAAGAATCTTTGGATTGGTTTGACGTCATTGCTGCTGGCGATATTGTCCCTGCAAAAAAACCTGCACCCGATATCTACACCTACGCGATGCAACAAATGAACATTAAAGCTGAAGAAACATTGGCCTTTGAAGATTCTGAAAATGGTATTTTGTCATCAGTTGCCGCCGGCCTTAAAACAGTGATTACCACCAATGGCTATACGGAATCTCATGATTTTTCAAAAGCAGCGATTGTCTTAGATCAGATGGGTGATGAGAATGACACTTTCACGGTTATCGCTGGCAATGCACAGGGTGAAAGCTATTTGAATGTTGCTCTAATCAAGAAACTCTTTGCAGAATAAGTTTCTATTATTTTGTTACAAGCAAAAAAAGGCACCAAATAAATTTGGTGCCTAACCGCTAGGAGGTGTAACAACATAACGTTGATTACACCCCTTAGTCTTCGGGCATCCTTAAAAGGTTCAAAATAAATTCTAAAATGATCAATTAAGCCCGTTCAATAGAGAAAACAACAATACTGTAGGAACAATTAACCTACGCGAAGAACTGTATAAAAATTGATCACAACTGTCAAGCTTCTGTTTATTTCTTCTTTCACGAATGTTAGCTGGCAAGTGATTTTTTATTTTCACGACGCGACTTCTTCCAAGACAGCCAGCCTTTTCCCTGACAGTCTAATCAGTCAAATAATATTTTTACATCCTCTTAAGTAGCCAAACAACCTCCTCCATATGACTTTTTAACCAAGATTGACCTACATTAAAGCCAACGCCCTTTTTTGCCCGTAGCATCTGAATGTATCCATCATATACAAAGCTTATCCATGAAAATTCAGTTTGATCTTGAAAAAATTCAACGCTACAACCAATCTGGGCCACGCTATACCTCATACCCAACGGCAGTAGCATTCACTCCCGATTTCACTCAAGCACAACATAAGTCACATGCGCTTGATAGCAATTTGCCTGAAAACACCAAGCCTCTTTCTTTATATTTTCATATCCCTTTTTGCGACACCGTGTGCTTTTATTGCGCCTGCAATAAAATCGCGACTAAGGACTATTCGAAGGCAGAAGCGTATCTTGAATACTTGTATAAAGAGATGAAAATGCAGAGTGAGCTACTGGATCACTCCCGTAAAGTTGAACAGTTACATTGGGGCGGCGGCACTCCAACCTTTCTAAACCACCAACAAATCCGAGGTTTGATGGCGAAAACTCGTGAGTACTTTAATCTACTTGATGATGATTCAGGGGATTACTCCATTGAGATTGACCCTAGAAGCGTTAGCAAAGAAACCATCCAAGTATTACGTGACGTTGGCTTCAACCGATTTAGTCTAGGCGTACAAGATGTAGATGATGCCGTGCAAAAGGCCGTCAACCGTATTCAACCTATTGAAGAGACGCAAGCCATTATCGACGCTTGCCGTGAAAATGCTGCTCAATCCATTAGTGTTGACCTTATTTACGGTCTACCGCTTCAAACAGTAGAAGGCTTTGCAAAAACATTACAAACCATCATCGCTATTTCACCCGACCGTATTTCACTGTTTAACTACGCACATCTGCCAACACTGTTTAAGCCACAACGTCGCATCAATGAAGCTGACTTACCTGGCTCACAAGAAAAACTCGATATTCTTCAGCAAAGTATTGCAGCTTTAGTCGCAGCGAACTACGACTATATCGGCATGGATCATTTTGCTAAACCTGACGATGAACTCTCCATTGCTCAACGAGAAGGCAAGCTACATCGAAGCTTCCAGGGGTATACAACACATTCCGACTGCGATTTAGTAGCTATGGGTGTCAGTGCAATCAGCAACATCAACAATAGCTATAGTCAAAATGCCAAGGATCTCGATGCTTACTATGCCGGACTAGATAACAATGATTTACCGATTATTCGTGGTTATAGGCTGAATGAGGATGATTTAATAAGACGTGAGATTATTCAACAGCTAAGTTGTCAGTTTGAACTTGATTTCAAACCTGTTGAAGACAAGTTTGGTATCCAGATAAAGGAATATTTTGCCTCAGAATTAGAGCAACTAGCATTGATGGGAGGAGATGATTTATTGGCTCTTCAGGAGGACTCCATACAGATTACACCCAAGGGAAGGCTACTTATTCGAAACATCTGCATGGTGTTCGATGCCTACCTGAAAACTCAACAATCGAATCAACGCTTTTCTAAAACGATTTAAGGCAAAATACTCAAACTGTGGAGCTTCTAGAAAATTCTACAGTGATTTTATGAAAGGAAAGAAACGCCAATTTTGGCACAGATATAACATACCAGCTATCTGTTATACCGAATGGCATAATCAGTCCGCGCTTCATTGATTTTACTTCAAAAAACTATCTAGAAGATAGAAATTCCTACAGGCATTGGCAACGATCAATCCATCTGCCAATGACCTAAAAATCAACTAGAAGTATGGTCTTTCGGAGCTTCACCAGAAAGCTTGTAAACTTTCCAGACGAAGTATCCCATGAAGCCGAAAATAAATAGAATTGTGAAAGCTGACCAAAAACCAACTTGAGTAAATAGAATATCCATCATAACCGTTCTCCAATATTTAGCGATAGGGTAGGTCTCTGAGGAATATCTCAGAGACCCTCCTAATTACCCCCTTTGCGTAAGAGGTGTCCTAGCGTTAAAAGCCTCCTAGCATTAGGCTTTACTGATATTGATTTTAGGTTTTCTGTAGACAATCACCTTGATTCATGTCAATGGGGATTTTTTTCTTGTTTCTCTACCCCTCATCCTTAGGTTTTTGAGTAGTTTTCATTCTCATCATGAGTAATATGCCCATGCTCACAATCAAGCATTAGGGCAACGCTAATAACTATGGCAAAATGCCCACTTTAATTGCACACATGTCTAATGACTGAATATTTGCTGATCATTGTCGGTATGGTTTGGGTAAACAATATTGTTTTATCCAACTTTCTTGGTTTGTGCCCATTCATGGGCGTCTCAAGAAAACTGGAAACCGCCATGGGTATGGGGTTTGCAACGACGTTTGTGTTAACACTGGCTTCGCTTAGTAGCTACATTATCGATTCTTATATTCTGGTGCCGTTTGGCATTGAATATTTACGTACCATTAGCTTTATTTTAGTTATCGCGGCCATCGTTGGCTTTACCGAAATGGCTATCCGTAAGACCTCTCCACTTCTGCACAATGTACTTGGCATTTATCTGCCCCTCATTACCAGTAACTGTGCCGTGCTTGGTATTGCCTTGCTCAATGTTCAACAGTCCAACTCTTTCTTGGGCTCTGCGCTGTATGGTTTTGGTGCTTCATTAGGTTTTACACTGGTATTGGTATTATTTGCAGGCATTCGCGAGCGCCTTGATGTAGCGGATGTACCTAGCCCCTTCAAAGGCAGCTCAATTGCCTTGATTACCGCAGGTTTAATGGCTCTTGCCTTTATGGGCTTCACTGGATTGGTGAGAACATAAAATGCTGCTGTCTATTATTGCCATTGTTGGACTCGCTCTCTTTTTTGGCCTGATTTTGGGCATTGCGGCCGTACGTTTTAAAGTGGAGGGCGACCCTGTTGTTGACAAGCTCGACTCCTGTCTTCCACAAACACAATGTGGTCAATGTACATATCCTGGTTGTCGACCCTATGCTGAAGCTATTGCGAGTGGTGAGGCTGATATTAATCAATGCCCCCCAGGTGGCGAAGCTACTATTGAAGCACTCGCGGCTGTCATGGGCGTTGAACCTATACCGCTGAATGACGAGCATGGTGAACATTCAGATATTCCAGAAGTCGCACTGATCATTGAAAAAGACTGTATTGGTTGCACGCTTTGCATTCAGGCTTGCCCTGTGGATGCCATTATTGGCGCTGCTAAACTGATGCACACCGTTATTGCCGATGAATGTACAGGCTGTGAACTTTGTCTGCCACCGTGCCC
>CACVAY010000091.1:16926-22004 GCA_902727985.1 uncultured Thiotrichaceae bacterium
ACTGTATTGGTTGCACGCTTTGCATTCAGGCTTGCCCTGTGGATGCCATTATTGGCGCTGCTAAACTGATGCACACCGTTATTGCCGATGAATGTACAGGCTGTGAACTTTGTCTGCCACCGTGCCCCGTGGATTGCATTGTGATGGTTCCTGAAAAGCAGGGCATCAAAAATTGGAAATTCCCTGCACCAACGACGATTGAACAAATCCCGGTAAAAATCGTTCCTATGGATAAGAGCGCTTGATCATGATGACTGAACATAAGATCTGGCCTATAAAAGGCGGCGTACATCCTGACTTTAATAAAGATTGCTCAACCCAAACACCGATTACCAAAGCCACCTTACCTGACACTATTGTGATCCCTGTTGCTCAACATATTGGTGAAATAGGACACATTATTGTCGATGTCGGGCAAACAATTCACAAGGGTCAACCACTTACCGATCTCCCCGAAGGTTTGGGCGTTATTACCCATGCCTCAACCTCTGGCACCATCATCGCGATTGAAGAGCGAGATGTACCTCACTCTTCTGGTTTACAAGCGACCTGTGTTGTGATCGATGTCGATGGAAAGGATGATTGGGGTGAATTCAAGCGAGATCCCATTCTCGATTATGACCAAACTGACACGATGCATCTTTGCGGACGTATTAGACGATCGGGTTTAGTCGGCATGGGTGGCGCTGCATTTCCATTTGCTGCCAAACTAGCAGCTACACGCGAAGGAGCCGTTAAGACACTGATTATAAATGGTGTCGAATGTGAGCCTTATATTAGCTGTGATGACATGCTGATGCGCACTTATGCTGATGAAATTATCCAAGGTATCAAAATACTGCTCTACATTTTGAAACCTGAAGAATGCCTTATTGGTATTGAAGACAATAAACCACTAGCAATCGAAGCTTTACAGAAAGCCCAGCAAGACTTAGATGTCGCTGTGGATATAGTATCCATCCCGACAATTTACCCTAGCGGCGATGAAAAACAACTTATCCGTATTCTAACCGGCAAAAAACTGAAGAAAACGGATCTTACTTTTGATCACGGCATATTAATGCACAATGTCGCAACAGTGCGCAGTGTATTTAGAGCGGTCATTCACGGTGAACCTTTAATTTCACGTATTGTTACCGTCACGGGAAGAGGCATCAGCAAGCCACAAAACTTTGAAGCGCCAATAGGCACACCGATCGAACATTTGGTCAAGCTGGCTGGCGGTTATACTGATCAGGCAGAGCGCCTGCTCATTGGCGGCCCTATGATGGGCTTCCCCGTTAAGTCTGACGCGCTGCCCATCATCAAAGCGATGAACTGTATCTTGGTCGCCCCTACACAAGATTTACCCTATTCTATGGATATGGCAATGCCTTGCATTCGCTGCGGCCAATGCGCTGATGCTTGCCCTGTAGACCTGCTACCACAACAGCTGTATTGGCACGCTAAAGCACGCGAGTTTGATAAAACAGAAACCTATCAACTATTCGACTGCATTGAATGCGGCTGCTGCGCCTACGTTTGCCCAAGTGACATCCCCTTGGTGGCGCACTATCGTTTCGCCAAAAGTGAGATCCGTAATGAACGCGATAAACAGAAGAAAATAGATTTAGCACGTGAGCGCTTTGATTTTCATGAATTCCGCAAGGAACGTGATAAACGCGAACGTGATGAAAAGCGTGCCAAACACAAAGCGGCACTACAAAAAAAGAAAGCATCTGGCAGCAATGATAAACAGGCTGCGATAAAAGCCGCCATGGAACGCGCCAAAGCCAAAAAGACGCAACAAACCAATGCTCCAAAGAATACAGACAATCTAACACCCGCTCAGCAGAAACAAATTGATGAGGCTGAACAACGTCGCCAGCAGAAACCAAGAGACACTGAATAAATCATGGAATTTAAGACCGATTCATTCTCACCACAAAGCATCAACCACAAGGTCGGTAACATGATGCGCGAAGTACTTTATGCGCTTGCGCCTGGCACTTTAGCCATGATGTGGTTCTTCGGTTGGGGCATATTGTTTAATATCGTGATTACCATCAGCTTGGCAATCGCATTTGAAGCCCTCATGCTGAAATTGCGCACTCGCCCCATCAGACCCTTTTTGGGTGACTACAGTGCCGTAGTTACTGGCTGGCTGCTGGCCTTAACAATGCCTCCTTTTGCTCCTTGGTGGTTACTAGCTATTGCTGTTTTCTTTTCGATTGTTATTGCAAAGCACCTATACGGCGGCTTGGGTTACAACCCATTTAATCCGGCTATGATCGGCTATGCTGTTGCACTGATCTCCTTCCCTGTCGATATGGTGCAATGGCCTGCCGCTAACTTAAGTAGTTTCTCTAGCATCGATTTTGTATCTGCTTTTCAACATATTATGCTCGGCAAGCCGTTGGCTAACTGGGATGCTGTGACCATGGCAACTTCCCTCGACGCCATCAAGACCGGACTACGCATGGAGCAAACGGTTCCCGTCATAGAGCAAGGGGACATGTTTGGCCTCTTTGCTGGCAATGGTTGGGAATGGGTAAGCCTGGGCTACTTACTGGGCGGCCTTTGGCTGCTTTACCGTAAAATTATCAGCTGGCATATTCCTGTATCACTACTCGGTATTCTTGCCCTGCTTTCAACAGTGTTTTGGCTGATTGATAATCAACAATATGCTTCCCCCTTATTCCACCTCCTTGCAGGTGGTGCGATGCTTGGTGCATTTTTCATTGCAACCGATCCTGTTTCTGCATCCACGACACCCATGGGTAAGATTCTTTACGCTATTGGTATCGGCTTCTTAATTTATGTCATTCGTGTTTTTGGCAGTGGTTACCCAGATGGTGTTGCCTTTGCTGTCATTATTATGAACATGGCTGTGCCCATTATAGATTACTACACACGCCCACGTGTTTTTGGAGCAAACAGATCCAATGAATAAAGAACTACTTAAACAAATTATTACCCCCTCTCTGTTACTGGGAATATTTGCCCTTGTCGGTGTAGTAGTACTTTCAAGTGTACATTCACTAACAAGCCATACTATTGCGCAAAACGAGCAAACATCTTTACTTAAGCAACTTGCAGAAGTTGTTGATGAAGGTAGCTACAATAATGATTTATTAAACGACTATACAATGCTTGATGGTGCTGCATTAGGCAGTAACTATCCTGTTACTGTCTATCGCGCTCGGCAAAATGGCAAACCTGTTACCGCTATTTTTGTTACTTCAACACCCCAAGGCTACTCGGGTACGATTAAGTTAGTTGTCGGTGTCCGTATTGATAAAAGCATCAGTGGTGTCCGCGTCGCACAACATAATGAAACGCCGGGGCTAGGTGATAAGATGGAATTACGAAAGAGTGATTGGGTACTCAGCTTTAACCAAACCTCATTAAACAATCCTCAGCTATCAGGCTGGAAAGTTAAAAAAGATGGCGGTGAGTTTGATCAGTTCACAGGAGCCACGATTACCCCAAGAGCTATCGTACATGCCGTGAAGGAAGTCTTACTTTGGAGTACACATGCCCAACAATTTGACAGTATTTTCCAAGCCCCTTCAGAACCAGCAAAGGTGCTAGATAATGGCTGATGTTGATTACAGAAAAATTACCAGCAATGGACTCTGGACCAACAACCCTGGTCTTGTCCAATTGTTGGGACTATGCCCACTGATGGCTGTGACTAATAACACCATCAATGGCCTTGGCTTAGGTATCGCGACGATTCTTACCCTGGTGTTTTCAAGCACGGGGATTTCCATCTTCAGAAAAATGATCAGCGATGAAATCCGCTTGCCTGTCTTTGTACTCATTATCGCAGCGACAGTAACAGCCATTGAGCTGATCATGCATGCCTATTTCTTCGAGCTATATCATATCCTTGGCATCTTCATCCCGTTGATTGTCACCAACTGCATTATCATAGGTCGCGCTGAGGCTTTTGCCGTCAAAAACTCACCTCCCGCTGCTTTTTGGGATGCACTGATGATGGGCATTGGGTTTGCTTTAGTCCTCATTGCTTTAGGCGCCATGCGTGAACTGTTTGCTCAAGGCACATTGCTAGATCAAGCCCACCTAATGTTTGGTGAATCTGCTAGCGGCCTCACCATTCACCTAATTGATGATTACAAAGGATTCCTGCTCGCCGCATTACCTCCCGGTGCTTTTATTGGCCTAGGGCTATTGCTAGCGATTAAAAACTGGATTGATCTCCGTTATGCTGAAAAAGCAAAACAAAAGAAAATCCAAAGCAACCTCAGTCCACAAAACGCATGAATAAAGATAAACGCTACGAGATCTTTCGTCGCTTACGTGAAGATAATCCTCATCCGACTACCGAATTGAATTTCTCAACCCCCTTTGAATTACTGGTTGCAGTCACTCTATCTGCACAATCCACGGATAAAGGCGTTAACAAAGCGACTGATAAACTATTCCCAGTTGCCAACACCCCTGAGGCCATTTATGCCCTTGGTGTCGGTGGTTTAAAGGAATACATCAAAACTATCGGTCTCTATAACAACAAAGCGGTTAATGTCATTAAGACCTGTGAGATGCTTATCGAAAAGCATCACTCTCAAGTACCCGATAATCGCACTGATCTGGAAGCACTTCCCGGCGTAGGGCGGAAAACCGCAAATGTTGTCCTCAATACCGCTTTCAAGCAACCTACTATGGCCGTTGACACACATATTTTCCGCGTCTCTAATCGAACTGGTATTGCCAAGGGAAAGAATGTTGTTGAGGTTGAAAAAGGCTTACTGCGACATATCCCAAAAGAGTTCATGCTGGACGCACATCACTGGTTAATTCTATTGGGGAGATATATCTGTGTTGCGCGCAAGCCAAAGTGCGCAGCCTGCCTGATTAGTGACCTCTGTGATTTCAAAGAAAAGAATCTCGATTGATTCTGTAACACCCTTTGAACGCAATAATAGGGGTTAGCCTTTGCTTCGTCCAATTTCTTCAGCAAAACATAGAATGTAGCCATTGATATCTTTGACATAGAATTCACGCATGCCATAAAACTTATTATGGGGTTCTTTGATAATATCGACACTTCCTTTAACTTTTTTGTAGAGACT
>CACVAY010000092.1 GCA_902727985.1 uncultured Thiotrichaceae bacterium
TAACGATAGAAGAGACCTTTACAAAACAGTACGAAAAAATTTTAGAGAAAGACTCTATTGAATTGGAGATTCAGATAGAAGTCTTGCGCACCCGACTTAAGCACGAAGGATTGATATAATTAGCAAAGTCCTCAAGGGGCTGGTGGAACTTCGTCTTCCGTGACTGACTGATAGATGTACTTCAAGTCACCAGCATACGCATTGTCGAGCCGATAATAATGCGTGATATGGGTTTAGTAAGCTTAATAACAGCACGTGAGGGGAGTCCGAAATTAATCAATCATCTTAATTTCAGACTCCAAGCACTCATTATCTGTTCAAACTTTCATAAACGCTATATTCAATATGCAAAATAGGCGCATCTTCACTATTTCCATCGAAGGAATCAGCAACTCGTTTACCCGCCCCTTTGATGATGAAGGCCATAGATTGACCTCTATTCCAACCGGGTTGATTTACAAGCTCTTGAATAATATTACTGATATCGCTACTACGCTGATCAACATCCTGCTCACCAATAGTAGACCATGGTGCTGGCGCCCAATCAGAGCTAGCTGCTGTTAAGATACGATCACTAATATCACCATTCGTTTCCGTAAATGCTGCAGGGTTTACATTGCTATCTCCGTAAATGATGAGATTGGTATCCTCACTATCGGTCTCGTCAGTTTTAAACTGAAGGTAGGCATTAGTAATAATGGCACCTACAGGTAAAGCAACCTCATTAAAGCGTACACCTATCATCTGATTATTAGATTCCGAAGAGTCTATGAATTCAAGATCACTACTATCCAGATACATTTCACCATCAGAAAACTCTTCGGCATCATCTGCTGAACTATTAACTTGTATATCCAGGGTTGTTGGCGCATAAGGATCAATCACAGTAATAGTTACGCTCGTCACAGCTGTTTTATTACCATCATCAGTGACAGTTAAAGTAACGGTGTAGGTACCTGGGACAGTATAGCTATGATTAACAATCGCTCCGGTATCAAGCGCAGTGCCATCTCCAAAATCCCAATCATACTGTGTGATACTTCCATCATCCGTTGAAGTTGATCCATCAAAACTAACATCCAAAGTTGCGGTACCCGTTTCTGGGTTAGCAACAATGTTGGCTATAGGTGCGGGATTGCCATCCATACTGTATTCAACATGTAAAGTCGGAGCTCCTTCAGGAGTTCCATCATATGACTCAGCTACTCGCTTACTATCGCCATTTATGATAAACACCATAGACTGTCCTGAGTTCCAACCAGACTGACTTACAAGCTCTTGGACAACAGCACTAATATCTGCTGTTCGCTGATCAATGCCATTTGCTCCCCTTTCCTCCCAAGCTACTGGGATCCAGAAAGTATGTGCTAACGTGAGTGGTCGGCTAGTTATGTCGTTAGTATTTGAAGTAAATGTAGTCGGATTGGCACTTGCTTCTCCATGAATACCGAGGCCTGAAAGAATATTACTTGTCTCATCAACCTGGAACTGAATGTAAGCACGACTAATAATCGCCCCAACAGGAATGGTAACTTCATTAAAGCGCATGCCCACAGTTTGAGAGCTACTATCTTGTGTCAGTTCAAGATCACTACTATCAAGGTACATAGTGCCATTTCCAAACTCTTCCGCATCATCTGAGGAATTGCTTACCTTTATATCAAGTGTAGTGGGTTGGTTCGGATCAATAACGGTAATCACCTGATTAGTGGAAGCCGTTTTATTCTCATCATCAACCACTGTTAGAGTAGCGGTATAAGTGCCGGGGTTTGAGTAGCTATGGGTAACCACAGAGGCGGAATCAAGTTCATTGCTACCATCACCAAAGTCCCAATCATATCGAACAACACTGCCATTATCAGTTGAACCTGAGCCATCGAAAGTAACATTCAACGTTGCATTTCCAGTAGTTGGGCTGGCTACCAAACTCGCTATCGGTGCGGGATTACCATCAGTGGTGTATTCGATATGAAGAGTCGGTGCACCCTCAGCGTTGCCATTAAATGATTCAGCAACACGCTTGCCATTACCACTAATGATAAAGGCCATGGCCTGTCCTGAATCCCAGCTAGATTGATTCACTAACTCTTGAACAATCATACTTAGGTCTGATGTCTGTTGTGCAACACCTTGCTCATTGCGATTCGGCCAAGCCTCAGGAGACCAATCAACGCTAGCACTCGTCAGTGGTCGGGCTGTAATGTTATTACGTCCATTACTGAATGTAGCAGGATTGCCACTGGCTTCACCATTGACAGTCAGCTGTGTAGCGCCACTGGCAACTTCATCTACTTGGAATTGGATATAGGCATTACTGATTAATGCACCTTTTGGCAGATTAATATCAGTAAAACGAATACCTATGGTCTGGGTAGATGATTCTTTAGTTAATTCCAAATCGCTACTCGTCAAGTTGACAGAACCATTACTAGCTTCTTCGGCATCATCGGAGGATCTATTAACTTGAACCTCAAGTGCTGTGAGTGAAGGTATATTAGGGTCAATAACCGTTATCACAATAGTGACATTATCAGTTTTACCTTCGTCATCTGTCACTACTAAAGTGACCGAAAACTCCCCTGGTGTTTGATAATCATGACTAATAGTCGAACCACCATTCAAGGCATTACTATTATCACCAAAGTCCCAGTCGTATCGTGTAATAGTGCCATTATCTGTCGAACCTGACGCATCAAAATCAACGGTTAAGGGTGCATTACCTGTCTGTGGTGTTGCAATTACATTGGCGATAGGAGCAGGGTTTCCATCGGTGCTGTATTCGATATGCAACGTTGGTGCATCAGCACTATCTCCATCGAAGGATTCAGCTGTACGACTGCCTTCTCCAACAATGATGATTGCCATGGACTGTCCTTCATTCCAGCCAGATTGATTCACTAGCTCTTGAATAATCGCACTGATGTCTTCTGTCTGTTGCTCAGAACTTTGCTCGCCTACCGTATCCCAACTTGCTGGATTCCAGCTAGCATTGGCTGTGGTGAGAGCACGACTTGTGATATCACCATTATCTGTTGTGAAGGTCACTGGATTAGCATTGGCTTCACCATAAACGGTGAGTGATGTGGTTTCAGTATTTGTCTCATCTACCGTGAACTGTACATAGGCATCACTGATAACCGCACCTGCGGGTATATTGATACCGTTAAAGCGTATACCTACTGTCTGTGCATTAGACTCTGGGGCATCACTTAACTCAAGGTCACTACTGCTTAGCTTGACCTGCCCTGAGGTGTACTCTTCGGCATCATCTGATGAACTATCAACTTGAACCTCTAGTATTGTTACTGCATTAAGGTCAGTTACAGTGACTGTTTGCGTAGCCGTATTCTCATTACCAGAAGCATCGCTTACTGTCCAAGTCACGGTATGAATACCTACTGCAAAGGGTCCTGCTGGACTGGCCGTTGCTGTCGGACTGCTATCAACCAGGTCAGAAAGCGTGGGTGTTCCTAAAGTAACTGCTGTCGTTGCACCAGTAGTCGGTACCGTCACATCTGCTGGTGCAGTGATACTAGGTGCAGTGGTATCTGCAATGGTAACCACTTGGTTAGCCGTTGCTGTATTACCTGCACTATCAGTTACCGTCCAGACCACGGTGTTGGTTCCGAGGACTAATGCGGTCGTGGCTGAGTGCGTCACGCTCGGTGAAGCATCGACATTGTCTGCTGCCGTTGCTGTACCTAACTGGGCATCCGAGACGGAGGTGGTTGTTCCCGTGGCTTCTATCGTGGTATCAGCAGGCGCGGTAATCGTTGGATTGACGTTATCAGCTGAGATCACAACTTGTTGTGTTGCTGTAGCTGTATTACCTGAAGCATCTGTTGCGGTCCAGGTCACGGTATGAGTACCTATGGTAAACGGGCCGGTTGGACTCGCTACAACACTTGGTGAACCATCGACTAAATCACTAACGGCTGGCGTTCCTAAAGTAACCGTGGTGGTCGCTCCCGTAGGTGCTGCACTCACGTCAGCGGGTGCAGTGATGCTAGGTGCAGTGGTATCTGCAATGGTAACCACTTGGTTAGCCGTTGCTGTATTACCTGCACTATCAGTTACCGTCCAGACCACGGTGTTGGTTCCGAGGACTAATGCGGTCGTGGCTGAGTGCGTCACGCTCGGTGAAGCATCGACATTGTCTGCTGCCGTTGCTGTACCTAACTGGGCATCCGAGACGGAGGTGGTTGTTCCCGTGGCTTCTATCGTGGTATCAGCAGGCGCGGTAATCGTTGGATTGACGTTATCGGCTAGTAAATTAACCGTAACTGGTGTTGACGCAAAGTCATTTCCTGCTGCAGCATTACCGGTAAAGTTAATAACAGTATTGGATGTAAATCCTGCGCTTGCTGTAAAGCTAACAGTATATAAATCTAAAGGTAAGGCACTATTGGGCCAGTTTGAACCGAAATCTGTCCATGCAACGGTGATAGTTGAGTCTGTATTAGTATCATTATCACCATTTGCGGTGTCTGCTACAGGTGAGCTATCGGCTGTTAAAAAATTGGTAGATAATATATCTGTAATACTGCCAAAGCTCAGTTTGCTCGAATCAAAGTATAGCGTTACGCCTAGCCCTGTTGACGCAGCTGGGTTACCTTCAGGATACAATAAATCAAAGGCAACGATATCACCTGGTGATATGGTAAATGAGGCTTGTGATGGAGTAACAGTTTGGAGGGGTGTAACGACCGTTTGCGGAGTAATTCTAAACAGAGGCCCCCAATCTGATGCAGGATATCCATCCCAAAAAACAGAACGGGCTGCAACCACATATTCTTTATTAGCTTCAGGAGTCACATCAAATGAAGTGGTACTCCCCGTATCTTGTATAGCTTGTGAAGACACCTTTTTCGCATTAGTAATCGTAAAATTGTCTGTAAGGAAACTTACACTATCACCAAAGCCTGAATAGAAACCACCATTACGGCTATAGTTAGCCCTAAACGTCACCAAGGTATCAGCATAACTAGCTAATGAAATAGAGCGAGAGACGTAATTGGAATCAGCTCGACTGCCATCTCCCGTTTGTGCAAAGATATTTTTCCAGCTTGCACCCTCATCGGTACTTATTTGAATTGAAGCCGTTTGGCCACCTGTTGCAAATGCTAATTGTGAATCAAATTCAAACACACTAGTCGCTGATGGGATAAACGTTCCTACCAGTTCAAATGACTGTGAAGAGGAAGAGGCTAAGGTTCCAGGAGCGAGCCGGTAAGCATTGCCGCCATTGTTTCCAGATCCCGAGGCAATGATATCGTAAGCGCTATCGGTTTCATCGGTTACACTCACACCGTTGTCTTCAGCATCAAATACGTCGGTCGCTACAGCGACTTCAGCGAATATAGCATCATAACGATCTGCATTAGTGACGCTATTAAAATTATAGGTTGAAACTGCATCTGCATCAGGTGTCGCATTTCCAGTGACAGTGGCGACTTCTTCGGTAAGCGCTGTGGCTGGATCAAACACGGTGACTGTATAGTTAAAGCTTCTTGCAACGCCATTGATCATGACATTGTCAATGGTGACATCATAGTTGGTATCTGCTGAGGGTTGGGGCCATCTTGCTGATGACCCATCCGCGCTCATACCATCAGGCAGCCAGACTATTGCGCTTTCACCATAATTCAAGTTCCTTGTTTCAATAACCGGAGTGATGGATGAACCATCTTCAGTCATGGAGATAGTAGCGTTAGTAAAATCTGCATTATCGTAAGAAAAAGACCAACGTACTGGAACCGTTTGATAGGGGTTGTAACCTTTGGCAGGCCAAGCTACAAACTCTTCACGTGTTGTTGGACGAGGATCTCCTCCTCTGCCATCAAAGACCCAGAGTGAATTGGTTTTTCTATAAGACGTTCCTGCATTTTCTGAATCAGGGATATCACCTGTACCCATTTCTTGTGTTTGTGGGAATAAAATCCAACGTCTGTGTCCTGCAACGTCATTGCTAGCGCCATTGTCTCGCATTTGACTACCAACTGCATCCCAGCCATTATTGCCGAGTGACAAGTTAGAGCTTGCTGCCGCTTCAGCCCCGTCTACTGTATAACAGGTAGCAGTAGTTGGAGGAAAGTGATTAAGACCACCTTCCGCACTCATTATTAGTGCTGCTTCTTGTGCCTTTGCGCTGAACGTTGAGTCGAACGTAATATTTGCTGGAACCCCTGCCATTGCACGGTAATAGTTTACACGTGAAAGAACAGAATCCTTAAATTCACTCGTGGTAGTTCCTGCTGAACAGGTTGATACATCGCCTGTCCACCCTATTGGAGTATCCAATGAGGCAAGATAAACACTGTTATAAAACTGTCTTACTTGTTGGCGATTAGTCGTATCAATACCCCAGCCACCCGTGTTATTGGTTGGAACTCTGAATGCTATGTCAGATCTTGAACTGTTCGGATCAGTGTCTAAAGCTTTACCAAGCTTTTCGATTTGTTGAAGTTGCGGTTCGGGTTGATACTGAGCTGTATCAGTATTTGGCGTTGTTCCTTCGCCACAAGCTGATAAGAAAATTAATGCTGCAAAAACAGTAATAGAATAGCGCACAAGCACTTTGAGTGAATTCATTTTTAGCCCTGGGGTTTGTGTGACACTGCCCTAACCAAGTAACACTTTTCTACTTGCATTACTGACTAGACATTACAGATAATCGGTAAAATTTCCGATTAACGGTATGCTGTAAATTACATCATCATCTACAAATAATCAACAAAAATACAATCAGTTTTATTAGTAATTTTTATAACAACACCTTGGACAGTTTGTTGAGTAGGTAGAAAAAGCGAGAGCTTCCCACATAGTAAGTGTTACCAAACACCTTAACTGACGAGGAAGTTCTCATGAAGAAGAATATAACTATTGCATTTGATGCAATGACGGGACTATTCAAACCGCAACAAAAATTTATCACGAGCCTCTTGCTCACGCTTTGTTTCTTCCGAGGTAAAGCCACTTTTCGTAATCAATTAAATCACACCCAGAGTACCCGAGGCTGATTGATTATGGGATTATTGCCCATTAATTTTATCCGAAGTATTGTATAAGAAGACACCACAAATAACCTGATCTTTCAGTATTTTCCAGCTTTCCATGTCATCTTCTGCGTATCTCAATGCTGAAAACAGCAGAACCAGTATGGCGCATAAAAAACTACATCTACCCGAAAAAGTCTGTAAGCAATGCAGAAAGTCTTTTTGTTGGCGTAGAAAATGGGCTCGCTGCTGGGAAGAAGTCGCGTATTGCTCAGAGCGTTGTCGCAGAGAGTCCAAACGGAGCAATCGCCATGCGTAATCTCTGCGTCATTCTTGGGGATCAACTCGACCGCAAGTCTCGCCTCTTTGAAAAGCTGGATCCCGCACGAGACCGACTCTGGATGGCAGAAGTGACTGAAGAATCAACACATGTTTGGTCGCATAAACAACGTATCGTGCTCTTCTTGTCTGCCATGCGTCATTTTGCGCAAGCCTTAAAGACAGCGGATATCCCCCTAGATTATTGGCATTTACAAGATCATCAGTGTGATTCCTTAGCAGAGGTTCTATCGAAGAGTTTGCAGACACATAAACCTGAAAAAGTCCGTGTCGTCAGACCTGGCGATTATCGGGTGCTAGAAGCATTAAGACAGGTATGTGACAGGCAGAATATTCCACTGGAAATTCTGCAAGATCAGCATTTTCTCTCAACACCCGCTGAATTTGCTCAATGGGCTAAAGAGCGTAAACAGTTACGCATGGAGTATTGGTATCGAAAATTGCGCCAGCGATATCAAATATTGTTAGAAGATGATGGAAAACCAGCCGGAGGAAAGTGGAATTATGATCAGGCAAATCGTAAATCATTCGGAAAAACCGCCCCCGATAACGTACCCGCTCCCTTGATTTTTGCACCAGATGAGCTCACTCATCAAGTCATACAACTCGTGCAAGAGCGCTTTGCGAATCATCCAGGAAATCTTGAGCGATTCAACTGGCCAGTCACACCAGAGCAAGCTGAGAATACGTTGGAACACTTTATCCAGCATTCATTACCTCATTTTGGGGATTATCAGGATGCGATGTGGACTGATGAACCCTTTCTGTTTCATTCACTATTATCAGCAGCTATAAACCTGAAACTAATCCATCCTCTCAAGGTTATTGAGAAAGCAGTGAAAAGCTATAAACAAGGCTTGGCACCTCTTAACGCTGTTGAGGGTTTCGTGCGCCAAATCCTCGGCTGGCGAGAATATGTGCGAGGTCTATATTGGCTACATATGCCAGCTTGGCAGGACTTTAATGCATTGCAAGCTGAGGCTGATTTGCCAGCCTTTTACTGGACCGCAGAGACAGACATGCAGTGTCTCCAGCAAAGTATTCAGCAAACACTGGACTATGGTTACGCACATCATATCCAGCGCTTGATGGTCACAGGCTTGTTTTCCTTATTGTACGGCGTCGAGCCCAAACAAATTCATGCATGGTATTTGGCCGTTTATGTGGATGCTGTGGAGTGGGTGGAATTACCCAACACCATTGGCATGAGTCAATACGCAGATGGTGGGTTGATGGCCTCCAAACCCTATGCCGCCAGTGGTAATTACATCAATAAAATGAGCAACTACTGTAAGCAGTGTGTTTATAAGCCCTCTCTAGCAGTCGGTAATAATGCCTGCCCCATGACCTTCTTGTTTTGGGATTTCCTAGAGCGTCATCAACAACGTTTTGAAACAAACCCACGCATGGGATTCATGCTAAAAAACTTGCATCGAAAAACAGCAGACGAAAGAGAACAGATTCATCAAAACGTACTACAGTTCAGACAACAATTGGAATCATCAAAGGTAGATAATGGAATTAAATAAATCGGCGTTGGATAGCTTGGATAACCGTTTCCGGGCCCTGTTCATCAACTCGCTTTCTGGCTTCAAAAGTGCCAACTTGGTCGGTACTTGCAATACGAAAAAGCAAAGCAATTTATCTATTGTCTCATCAGTGGTGCACCTTGGTGCCAATCCACCGTTATTGGCTATGATTATACGCCCACATTCCGTACCACGCGATACTCTGGAAAACATTCTTTCGACGGGTGTTTATACACTAAACCATGTTAATGAAGACATCTATAAGCAGGCACATCAAACCTCAGCCCGCTACGATAGCTCTTGCTCTGAATTTACTGCCGTGGGTTTGCAAGAAGCATGGAAAGCAGATTTTGCAGCACCATTTGTGGCAGAAAGCCACATAAAACTAGGGATGGAATTACGTGAACATCATCATTTAGCCATTAACGGCACGGAAATGGTGATCGGGGAAATCGTCCATATCGACGTGCCCGATGAATGCATAGCCGAAGATGGTTATGTCTCTCTTGAACGCGCTGGAACCGTTGCGGTGAGTAGCCTCGACAGCTATCACAGCACGAATTTGTTAGCGCACCTGAGTTATGCCAAAGCCGATATCCCGCTGAAACATCTGTCTCGTAATCACGTCCATTCCATTTTCGCCCGTCAACAACAGCAAATCCCCGATAGAGTGTTAGTCATCGGTGCGAGCGGTGGAATTGGCCAAGCAATGTGTGAACAATTGCTTGAACAGTTTCCGCATATCACCCTGATACGTATGGCTCGTGATTGCAATAAATTGCCAGCCTTGAATAGTAAAACCACCGATATTTCGCTAGACCTAAGTAGTGATACCAGTATCGATGATGCCATGTCACAGTTAGCAGCTCTTGCCGATACACAAGCTTTAGATTGGGTTCTAACGACCACGGGCTGGCTCCATGATGACGCTTTCAAGCCAGAAAAATCAGTCCGACACTTGCAACGTGAGCATTTACAACATGCTTATGATGTTAATGCGATTGGACCTGCGTTGGTACTGAAATCATTGTTAGCACAGCTGGATAAAAAACACCCACTGAAGATCGGC
This sequence comes from uncultured Thiotrichaceae bacterium, assembly GCA_902727985.1. Lineage (GTDB taxonomy): Bacteria > Pseudomonadota > Gammaproteobacteria > Thiotrichales > Thiotrichaceae > HyVt-477. The sequence goes on from CACVAY010000092.1 coordinate 9,933, forward strand.
ATATTATCAGCCAGAGTCGGTAGTATCAGCGATAATCGTCTGGGAGGCTGGCATGCTTATAGAGCTAGTAAGGCTGCGTTGAATATGCTCATAAAGAATACAGCTATCGAATGTCAACATACCCGTCGCCCCTGCACCATCGTGGGATTGCAACCAGGAACGACAGATACCGAGCTTTCCCAACCTTTTCAGCGCGGTGTGTCACCAGAGCATTTGCAAACACCAAACTTTACAGCAACACGTTTGATTCAGGTCATGCAGGCGTTACAGGCTGAAGATTCAGGAAAATTATTTGATTTCGAAGGTTTAACCTTTGCCCCATAGCGAATCAGAGGAAAAATGAAATGTCATTATTCATTCGTGTTTTACTGCTACTAACATTGATCACGCCAGTCACTGTGCAAGCAGAGAAGTCTGTCCAGCAAGCCTTGGCAAAATATGCGTGGGAAAAGCGTCAACTCATTGTATTTTCTCCATCAACAGATAACCCTGAATATCAACGTTTCAATCAAGTGGCTAATGAGTTTGCAGACGATTTTACTGAGCGTCGTATGCATACATGGCGGGTGGTACCGGGACAAGCAGTCACTCTTGAAAATAAGGCCCAAACGACACTCAGGCATCAACAGTTTTACGAACATTTTCGGATGCAAGCTGCGGACTTCAAAATCCTGTTAGTCGGCTATGATCAAGGCGTAAAGCTTCGCCAAAACAACGTAGATATTGTGCGCCTCTTTGGTGAGATAGACCAAATGCCAATGCGCATGGATGAAATGGAAGAACAAGCAATGATGAAAACAGAAACCACAAGTGCAGACGGCATAATTGATGATTTAAGCCGTAGCGACGCAACGAGTACGCTCGGTGGGCAATGGCAAATGGTTTCCGATCAGGTGATGGGTGGCGTCTCCGCAGGTAGCATGTTAGTAACGGAAAAAGCAGGAAAACGGTGTCTGCAACTTCAAGGCCAGGTTTCTACCGAAAACAATGGCGGGTTCCTGCAACTGGCTCTCAATCTTAATCAGGGAAAGACGTTTAATGCCAGCGCCTATCAAGGCATTAAGATGGATGTCTGGGGAAATGAAGAATCTTATAACCTTCACCTGCGCACTTCGAGCTTATGGTTTCCCTGGCAGGCTTACCGCGCAAGTTTCACCGCTTCCCCACAATGGAAAACAGTCACTCTCCCTTTCTCTGACTTCAAAGGCTATAAAACCTCAAAACGGCTAAATACATCAAAACTCAAGCGCATTGGTCTCGTTGCTATTGGTAAAAATTATCAGGCTGATGTTTGTTTAGGTGCTATCCGTTTTTACTAATCTTTCACACCGAATTTCCCCCAAAGATGTAGATAGATAGAGGCAAGCATCGCTCGGTAATCGAGCTTCACACGATGTCTGGAAAGCCAACTCCGATATGTATCCCAAGCTCTTTGCTCATTTTGAAATCAGGTAAAGCAGCAGGGACTTTAAAATCTTAGATGACTGAGCTTTATTCTGTAGGAACCGCATCAACCAGGTTTTAGCATGCGTTTTAGCCGAGCAACATCAGCACTTTTTTGCCAAGGTATTAATTTTTTTCATGCTTTACAAATATGACTACATTCCCCTTTTTATGTCCTTTATCAACGTAGCTGTGAGCCTCTGCTGTTTGCGTTAAAGGATAAACCTTGTCTATAACGGCCACAATGTCTCCCGCTTCAATACGCTCTCTAAGGAAAGTCAAACTCTCCTTACTCTCACCTGCAACTCCGCAAATTACCTGCTTTCTAGTCATTGACAGTAGATTAGTTAACAAACCTGCATTAATTAAAATAACCTTTCCATCTTTCGCTAATAACGTCTTACATTGGGATAATGATAGATTACCTACCGCATCAAGAATCACATCATACGTTTCGTTATTCTCAATCATTTTTTCTTTCGTGTAATCAATAACCTTTTTTGCCCCGAGAGACTTAAGTAAATCTATGTTTGATGTACTGCACACGCCTGTTACCTCTGCACCAAAATACTTCGCCAACTGTATTGATGCCGTTCCTACCGCTCCAGATGCGCCATTAATAAGTATCTTTTGTCCTGCTTGAATATTGGCTTTATCGCGAAGGAAATGGATGGCGGTCAAACCCCCAAAGATAGTCGCTACTGCTTGTTCATTAGAAGTGTTCGTTGGTGCTTTAACCAAGGAAGATTTTTCTGGTAGAGAGATGTATTGAGCGTTGGCTCTTAACCTCATCCCAGATGTTCCATATACCTTATCGCCTTTCTCAAATAACGTTACCTCTTCTCCTGTCGACACTACCTCCCCTGAAATCTCCATTCCTATAATGTCGACTCTTGGCTTTATTAAACCAAACACCAATCGTGTGGGTAACCAGAAACCCATAGGTACATTGAATGCGCGAAGCCTGCAATCACCTGCTGTTACCGTGGATGCATGGATTTTTATAAGCACTTCATTGCTTTTTGGGGAAGGTTTTTCAAAGTCCTTAACTTTAAGAACTTCTGGAGCACCATATTTTGTCCATGCTATCGCTTTCATCAATGTCCTTGCAGGTATTTATTCAAAAGCTACAAAATTACTGTTTAATTAAGCGGCAGATTCAACTCCGAAATGCATAGCCTATTAGGCCACTTCTTTAGCCATGTATTCAGCCATGTATTCAGCCATTTTATTGGCTGGTGTTTTATAGCTCAACTCTTTTCGCGGCCGATCATTAAGTTGAATAATAACCGCTTCAACCTCCGTCAATGGTACTTCTTTAAAGTTTGTGCTCTTAGGCCAATACTGTCTGAGCAGCCCATTCGTATTTTCATTCAAGCCTCTTGTAATCATGAGCAAGTGTAGGCCCTTCGCCCCAAGTTAGCCTTTCATTTCCCAAGGCATGAAGTCGTTGAATAGCTTCGACAGGTGCCAAACATTGGTCAATACTTCGGACATTTTTTTTAAATTGTTGTTTTATAATGATATTTGTATTTTCACATAAAAACGAAAACTTATTAAATGTCAACATCTTACAAGTTTTAAGTATGTTTCATACTGAAAACTGTCCGAGGTGTTGATTGGTTATAGTCCATCATAATCGACATCGTTTCTCCAACAGCACTGCGTATAGCTCGAATGACCGCACCCCATTTACTCACTATTCAACATATTAGGCGTTGAATTCTGAAAATAACCAAAGGAACCATCAAGCTTTTTACCATACGAAATATTTTCGTTTTGCTCAGGAAATTGAGGTGAAAACTCGTGACTTACCGTTTCATCATCACGTCTCAACCCTAGATACTCCCCGTCTTTCGAAAGTTTGAAGTTTGTATGCAGTTCACTTCCTGCTTGATTTATGTTTTTTTCACTGGCAAAGACCAGTAGATACTCTCCAACTGGCAATATGATACTCGTTGAAAAACACCATTTCTCTGGCGATGTTGCATTATCTGATAAACACCACCCCTGAAGATCGACATCTACTTCACCTTCATTGTAAAGCTCAATCCAATCACTAAAGTCTCCATCACTATCCGCTAATCCACTGTCTGCTGTTGCCATAATTTCATTGATCACAATAGCCTCTAGTTGCGTATCAACTTCAAAGAGTGCGGAAATTGATTTATCAGTATTCAGAAGTACGTTCAAGGTTGATATTACGTCCCCTGTCGACCATCTCACAAACTTGTAACCATTGTCGGGTTTAGCAGTAAGCGCCACTTCAGCATTATCAAAATACTCACCGGTATAGGACTCTGTCAATTCAACATCATCAACGAATACCTTCCCATTAGCCGCTGTAAACACATGCAAATCATTAGCCCCAGATAAATCTAACTCATCCCGTAATGTTGCGCGAACCAAGTCAGGTCGACGGTCACTAAAAGAAAGAAGTTGATCAATCCTTTCACTCCAAGAAGAAAAGCTCAGTTCACCACCATCTGAATTAGTTGTCCATTTTTGAAAATGGCGAGGTATTTCAGAAACAATTTCAGCCTGTAGACTTTCAATAATCCCGTCCATTCTATCGGTTTGGAAAGTGAGATTTAGATGGGTGAAATATCGACTAGCAAATGCATTCTTGAACCCATCATTTTTCATCATATTGTGAAACACAATATTAGTGGGAATATCATCCATCACTAAAGACAATACGCTTGATGAAGTACTGCGAAATCCCCTATCAAGATCAAACAACATCCAGCGCCATTTTCCCTCATTGATCTGTTGTCTCCAATACTTCAGGTTATGACCAATCGAGGTGTTTCTGACAAAGCTTTGTACGATGGCATGATTCATTAATTCAACCACATCAATCTGTGATGCTGCTTCAGCGTAGGCGCTATCATCCGATAAATCATTTGAATTTAAGAAGGCTTTTAATGCCACATACGCGGTATCTGTTCCCTCTGATAGTTCAGCATCGTTTTCAAGAATATCAACCTCTTTGCTATCAATTCCGTGATTCGCTTCAATGTAATCTTCATTGAGTTTTTCACGAATATTGTGAATCCCCCAATATTTGCCATTCAAGAAGACAACAGAGGGATGATATGACTGATAATCAATATCCATATGATCTTTTACAATCCCCTGTTGGACAGCATCGCCAATCATACTTCTTGCGCCATCCCATTCTGTTCCTCCATTTCTCAATACAAAGCTTTTTACTTTGTCGATGAGGGGTTTATCACGGAATAACGGGTATTTAATTGATTTCTCGCCATACTTCTTTTTTGCATATACGGCGAACGACTTTTGATCATAGCGTCGCGTATTATTACCATGAATCTTGAACCCGGCTAATTGTGAAAACTTTGACTCTCCATCCTGGAAATATTCCACGGTTCCCGTACGTGTCCAATTTTCATCATAGTTCTCATAAATACCAATCTCATTATCATAGAGATACTCATCATCCAAAGTGATAGAAACCACAGGCAGAGATAGACTCTCATCAATAAAGTAAGTAGCTGTCACCATTTTACTGGGCAAGCCCCCCTCTTCCAGCGAGAACGCTCGTATTACGGTTGTTTCATCAATAGCAATGGGTAACGTAAATTTCGTTGAGCTTAAGCTTGGAGTTGAGCCATCCGTTGTGTAATAAATATCAGCATTATTAGCCTGAGTCAGACTTAAGGTTTGAGGGTTATCGTAGAATCCACTTGCTAGCGAATATTCTGGCTTCTCAGACAGGTCAGCGGTTGCATGTAGTACCCCGTTCGCTCGACCTGGAGTCGGTAACATGTAATAAAGCGAGCCGTTGCTCACTCCAAACGATATATCAGACTTCTGTTCCGGAAACTCCAGGGTTGCAAGTCGAACGCCTGTATCGTCGGAAAGCAAAAGTTCTTCACCGTCTGAGTCCAAACCAAAATTGGTGTGTAGCCCCGTGTCTTCTCCATCAGCCCAAATGAGTAAATAACTGTTAGCCAGGATTGTTGTTCCACTGGGCACTCTCCATTTATCTGCGACACTTGCATCATCGGACAAATAATACCCACCAATATCAACCTCCTCATCTGTACTGTTATACAACTCAATCCAGGCTGAAAATTCTTTAAATGTCGGATCATAGTTTGTAACAGTATTGGCTACTAATATTTCATTAACGACAATAGTGTCTGTTGAAGCGGGCGCTCTAACCGTTACGACTCGTTGTACCTCCGTATAATTATTACTGGCATCACTAACGCTATATGTAATGATATGGTCACCTGGTAAATCCATATTGACTGAGCCCGAAATATTTATTTGTTCGGTCAGGTCTCCATCTGTTTCATCAGTCGCTGTAGCACCTGCCTCAATATACTCATCACCCAATTCTACGATTTGTGGATTGCTCCCATTTAGTGTAATCGTAGGAGCAATATGATCAGCAGATGAATCAACAGAGTATTCAATATGCAAGGTGGGGGCTGCTGCTACATCACCATTGAAGGATTCGGCTGTCCGTTCTCCCGTCCCACTCACAATAAAGACCATCGCTTGACCTGCGTTCCAACCAGAGCGGCCCACCATTTCCTGCACAATACTACGTAAATCGGGGGTTTGCTGGTCAGTGCCTCGCGCATCCGTTGCTGGCCAAGCTGCTGGCGTCCAATTGACATTGGCGCTGGTTCGCGGACGATTGCTGATATTGTTATTACTGGAGGTAAACGTTAATGGATTATCAGTAGCTTCGCCTTCGATAAGAAGCTGTGTGCTAACGCTGCTGGTTTCATCGACCTGAAATTGCACATAGGCACGACTAATCACTGCTCCCTGTGGCAAGTTGATATCGGTAAAACGCATGCCAACGGTTTGTACGCCGCCATCTTCGGTGAGTTCTAAATCACTACTGCCCAGACTCATACTCCCTGTCGAGGATTCTTCCGCGTCATCATCACCGCTGTTGATGGCTATCTCAAGCACCGAGGGCGCATTGCTATCGGTGACAGTGATGACCTGCTCGGCTGTACTGCTTTTGTTCTCATTATCGGTAACGGTCAAGGTCGCGGTATAGTTGCCCAGTGTGGTATAGCTATGCGTGACCGTTGCACTGCTATCAGCTGCCTGATTACCATCACCAAAATCCCAGTCATATCGCGTTATACTGTCATTATCAGTAGAGTTTCTGGCATCAAAACTCACGAGTAACGGACTATTTCCGCTGGTCGGGGTCGCATTAAATGAGGCAACCGGAGCAGGATTCCCATCGATGCTGAATTCGATATGCAAGGTGGGAGCTGCTGCGGCATCACCATTGAAGGATTCGGCGGTTCGTTCTCCCGTCCCACTCACAATAAAGACCATCGCTTGACCCGCGCTCCAACCCGAGCGACCTACCAGTTCCTGCACAATACTACGTAAATCTGGCGTCTGTTGATCAGAGCCTCGCGCATTCGTTGCTGGCCAGGCTACTGGCGTCCAACTGACATTTGCATTGGTTCGCAGGCGGTTGCTGATATTGTTGTTACTGCTAATGAAAGTTGAGGGATTATCGGCTGCCTCGCCTTCGATACGCAACTGCGTACTCGCACTACTCGTTTCATCGACCTGAAATTGTACATAGGCGCGACTGATCACTGCTCCTTGTGGTAGGTTGATACTGGTAAAACGCATGCCAACGGTTTGAACACCCCCGTCTTCGGTGAGTTCTAAATCACTACTGCCCAGGCTCACACTCCCTGTCGAAGATTCTTCCGCATCATCATCACCGCTGTTGATGGCTATTTCAAGCACCGAGGGCGCATTGCTATCGGTGACGGTGATGACCTGCTCGGCTGTACTGCTTTTGTCCTCATTATCGGTGACCGTCAAGGTCGCGGTATAGTTGCCCGGTGTGGCATAGCTATGCTCGACCGTTGCACTGCTATCGGCTGCCTGATTACCATCACCAAAATCCCAATTATATCGCGTTATGCTGCCATTATCGGTGGCATTGCTGGCGTCAAAACTCACGAGTAACGGACTATTTCCGTTGGTCGGAGTCGCATTGAATGAGGCAACCGGAGCAGGATTCCCATCGATGCTGTATTCGATATGCAAGGTGGGAGCTGCTGCGGCATCACCATTGAAGGATTCGGCGGTTCGTTCTCCCGTCCCACTCACAATAAAGACCATCGCTTGACCCGCGCTCCAACCCGAGCGACCTACCAGTTCCTGCACAATACTACGTAAATCTGGCGTCTGTTGATCAGAGCCTCGCGCATTCGTTGCTGGCCAGGCTACTGGCGTCCAACTGACATTTGCACTGGTTCGCTGACGATTGCTGATATTGTTGTTACTGGAGGTAAACGTTAATGGGTTATCAGTAGCTTCGCCTTCGATAAGAAGCTGTGTACTCGCACTGCTGGTTTCATCGACCTGAAATTGCACATAGGCGCGACTGATCACTGCTCCCTGCGGCAGGTTAATATCGGTAAAACGCATGCCGACGGTTTGCACGCCGCCATCTTCGGTGAGTTCTAAATCACTACTGCTCAAGCTCACGCTCCCTGTCGAGGATTCTTCAGCGTCATCCGAAGAAGAGGAAATAGCGATCTGGATACTTTCTGTATACCCGGGAAAAGTGATTAAAAAAACAAGAAATAAAGACGCAACTATTTGAATACGTGAAAGTAATTTCATAACCCTGATGACACCCTAATGACCCTACTCTGCATAAGTCTCAGTACTGAACTTAAAATCAGATATTTATTGAATAGTTATAAGAAAAACAGCCCGGCTAGAAAATAATCAAATGAACAATGATGTTAAAAGAACAAACACCACTCTGTGTACAATTTAATCAAACAGGAATTTTATTACCCGTTCTAAAAATTTACCCTGACACAGGTAAATTACACAATACACTCTTATAAACCAGTAGCAGCCTTATAGTAGGTCAATATCTTTAAAATTCATAGGACTTACTGGTATTTTATAATTTTTATTTGTACTACGTTTGATTTTAGATACTGGAACAATTAAAAATAATATAATCCTTATATTCATAGCGCCAAACTTTTCAATAACACCAATCAGGTCTTTATCGTCTTTTTCTCATTCACGACACGAGTTTAAATGGCTGCCACGAACGCCACACTTAACATTACAACAAACCCATTATGCCGAAACCACAGGCCGCACGAAAACCATTTTTAAATTATAAGTTAACACCTTACAAAATCTACAAGCTCATTCTTTCTATCAATTGAGCAAGACTCTGATTAAGAAGCTGGTAGCCCCTTTCATTTAAATGAAGCCAATCACGACTATAACGTGAATCAACCTTTTTATTACTGCCACGTAGCAAACTATAGCTATCAAATATGACCGTGTCGCTTGCCTCTTGAGACATAATATACTTATTGATGTCATTGATTGCATCAATAATGGGCTGCTCTCTGATACCTAAAATTTTTCTGGCCAATGAAACATCAGCTAAGGGAAAAACCGTTGACAAAATTACCTTAGCTTTGATGCCACGAGCTTTGTTAAGAAGGTCATTTATATTCGCCTTACAAGCTTTTAGGATACTTTCTCTCTGCTCTGGAAATAGAGGGATCATTTTTAGGTCATTTACACACATCTGAATAAGTATGATGTCAGGCTTATGAGGGGTTACATGAGCCTCGAACCGATCATTAATCTGTACGGATGTTTGATTTCCAATGGATCGATTAATAAATGTGTATCGGTCATCTTCAATAAAAGGCCAGCTTAACCCCCGTGAATCACCGTAATACATGAATATTGCTTTTTCATTATTTGGCTTTGAATGTATAGCCGTAGCGCTATAATAATTTAGCCCTATCGGATCTAGAGCTAATGCATGCAATGGAATAAATGACTTTTTATAAAAGACATAATTCAATGCTAGCGATAAAAGCAATATCGATATGATTATAAATCCAAGTAAACAATTAATTTTCATGATATTTTCTCACCTTAACCCCCTCCGTAAGCTCATGCTTTTCATGAGGCTATACACTTTGTGTTTTTTTGCAATGAATTAACCGGGAATATTTCCAAGATATTATTCACGCACTAAGTTTTGAGGTTGTTGAGCCAGTCATCGATAAGGAAGTTATCGGACTGAGTGCTACAGCAAGATTGCACCAAATTGATTCAGCACTCCCCGTTATTAGGCAACAAACACCATGAGCTACTCGTCCAAAAAAAAATATCAACTAAATATCAAAATCTTGAAAAAATAGGCATGATGTTTGCTTAGAATAAAACATAACATTAGCCGATGTTATTCTCCTAGGCCGCAGTGATGCGGAACCGACGATTGAGACCTCATCTCTTTCAATCGTCACGAGGTTTTACCTCACACTGGTGTAACAGGCACAGTCTCGCCAGTTACCTATAGCGAAGGCGCTATGCAACCATCTTGATATTCAATTTGGCTGTATAGCGCCTTTTTTGGGATTGGGTTTACATCGAAAACCCTTACAAAACGCAGACATTCAGGCACAAAGCTAAAACTGTAACCTATAATTTGTACACAGATTATTTACAGGAAATAGATCATGCTTACCCGTCGACAACTCTTACAACTCGGTGCCAGTACGCTGGCTTTGCCTGCTAGTAGCCTCCTGGCTGAAAAGCAAACACCCGCTCAATCAACAACGACTCTTCCTCTGATCCAGCGCCCTATTCCAAGTTCGGGTGAGCGATTGCCTGTCATTGGCATGGGGACTTCACGGACTTTCGATGCGGATAGTTCTCCCGAAACGCTTGCCCAGTTAAGTGCAGTGATTGAAGCATTCTTTGCTGGCAAAGGGAGCGTCATTGATTCTTCGCCCATGTACGGCACGGCTGAATCGCGTGTTGGGGATGTCTTAAAACAAATGAAAGACCACCCCAAGGTCTTCGCTGCCACCAAGGTCTGGACGACAGGCAAGGAGCAAGGAATTGCGGAGATGGAGGAATCTGCCCGACGCATGAACGTCAAACACTTTGATCTGATTGCTGTGCATAATTTGGTGGACTGGAAAACGCAGCTCAATACGCTCAAAGCATGGAAAAAGGAAGGCAAAGTACGCTATATCGGCATCACAACGTCACACGGCCGCGACCATGATGAGTTTCTAGACGTTATGCGTACAGAACCGATTGATTTTGTGCAGTTCACCTATAACATTGCCAATCTCACAGCAGAAGATAGAATTCTACCGCTAGCACAAGACAAAGGCATTGCTACGATGATTAATCGTCCTTACCAACGCGGTTCTCTTTTCAAAAAAAGCAAAGGCAAAGACCTCCCTTCATTAGCCAACGATATTGATTGCACAAGCTGGGGACAGTTTTATCTGAAGTTTATTCTGGGACACCCTGCAATAACCACGGTCATTCCGGCAACATCTAAAGCCCGTCATATGGTCGATAATATGCAGGCTAATTTTGGACGCTTGCCCGACAAGCAACAACGTGCTGAGATGCTACGTATCTTCAATAGCCTGTAGCTCACTATGTCAGAAACTAATACCACCCTGATCCAGCGCGCCCTTAAATTCACCAGTGATATAAAACCGCATGAACTTCGCGTAACGCTGTCGTCCTTTCTGCTGGTCTTTACCCTTATGGCTGCGTATTACATCCTGCGCCCAGTCAGAGATGCGATGGCGAGCGACTGGACTGATGCAGAAGTCAGCTGGCTGTGGACCTTTACCTTTTTCTTTAGTGCTATCGCCGTCTCGCTGTATGGCGGGCTCATTACGCGGGTGCGTTTTCAACGCCTTGTGCCTTCGGTCTATGCCTTCTTTGCCCTCAGTTTTGTCTTGTTCTATATCGGCACACAAACACTGGAGGACGTGACCTTAGTCGACAAATCTTTTTATGTGTGGGTCAGCGTTTTCAGCCTGTTTCATATCTCAGTCTTCTGGAGTTTGATGGCAGACATCTTCTCACGCCCGCAAGCAACCAGACTGTTTGGCTTCATCGGTGCAGGAGCCAGTGTTGGCGCGATTGTCGGCCCTAGTATTCCAGCATTTCTAGGATCTAATATTGGCACGTATAATCTATTGCTGATTGCCAGCTTTCTACTGGTTCTCACCATTCCTCTGAGTAGCTGGTTACAGACCCAACAGTTACTTCAACAGGATAACGACTCTGCTAAAAAGAACTCAGAGCAAGCAGCCTTTATTGGTGGTAACCCCTTTTCGGGCTTTTCAGAATTTATGAAAAGCCCCTACCTGCTTGCCATCGGCTTATTTATCCTGCTTTACACGTCTATTAGCTCTTTTGTTTACTTCGAGTTAAAAAACCTGCTCGCTGATTACGACCGTGAAGCTCGGGCACAAATCTGGGCAAGTATGGATCTGGTCGTTAATACACTAACCATCCTTATCGCTGCCTTTGCGACAGGCAGAATTGCCAAACGCTTTGGGCTTTCAATCACCCTAGCATCTGTTCCCGTTTTAATTGGCGCTGGACTGGTTCTATTGGCTTTTGCGCCATTGGTAGGGGTTGTTATTGCCGTACAAATTATCCGTAGAGCTGGCAACTATGCAGTGACCCGCCCTGCTCGCGAAATGC
>CACVAY010000093.1 GCA_902727985.1 uncultured Thiotrichaceae bacterium
ATAGATGCAGGGCGTCTCTTACTGATTTCGGAATCGTTATTTGTCCTTTGCTGGTTAATGTAGCTACTGGCATAGGTTTTCCTTACTTTTAGAGTCAAGATTACTTGACAGTATACCTCGATTTGAGGGAGGCAGTTAATGAAACTAACCATAGCCAGACATTGCGTTGAAAACATAAACAAGTTATCACCTCTGCAACAGGCTTTGCTGGATGATCCTTGTCGTGTTCGCATTGCCGATGCACCAACGGGTGCTGGAAAAACCTATGCTTTTCAACAGGCACTGTTAGAGCAAAATGCACGTATCCTATTTATCGTGCCAACTCGTAGACTGGCGCAGAATATTGCCAGTGGTTTGATGGCAGAGTTAAAACAAGCAGGATGGCCTGAATCCAAAGCGCAACGCAAAGTAGCCGTGTGGAATTCTGATGAAACATTGCGGTTAAAAGAAGAGGGTGTGACTAACGTCAACGGTTATCGTGTACGCCAAATATCTTCGCTGGACAATACCAGCAAAGGCGGTGAGATGATTGTGGCTATCCCAGAAGTGGTCAGTCATTTGTTGCTGACGCGTTGGAATGCCAAAGGTATTGCTGGCATTGGTGTGTTTGATGTACTGGCTGATTTTGATCATATCGTTTTTGATGAGTTTCACACCATTGAAGCACGGGGTTTTGGTCTTGCGTCACTCTTCGCCAAGCTGGCGAGTGTCACCGATGAAGAGACGGGCAATGCGATTGGTCAGGCAAAAGTGAGCTTGTTATCAGCGACGCCATTGAAGATTGATGGTGTACTGAAGGAATTGGGAATAGCAAAAGAACAGATATCGATCTTGAAGGAAAGTATCGTTCCAGAGGGACGCGCTCTACATGGGGATGTTGAGCTGAGTTTGCATGATAGGCCGAATATGTTGGGCTTGATAAAAGAACAAGTTTCAATCATTAGCCAAGAGGTGAATGCATGCCGACAAGTTGTTGTTATCTACAATGCCTTGGGTCAATTACAGCGTGATTTACTCGATATTGCGCATTGTTTCAATCAAAATGGGATCGATGCGAAACAGGTGCTGGTGGTTAATAGTATTGATGATACGGGTAGGGAAGGTTTGCATAGCTGCGGCTTTGCTGTCGGGCAAAAACAAGATCCGGATAGCTTTAGTGTTTTGATCGCTACTGCCAGTGTTGAAATGGGCGTGACTTTCCGCGATGCCAATGTGATGTTGATGGAGCCGGGGTTCGCACCCATGAATTTCCTGCAACGTTACGGGCGTGCGGCACGGCGTGATAAGGCGGGGCAGGTCATGGTCAGGATCGACAGTGATTTGATGAATGCCAATGATTGGATTCGAGAGCTTAATAACTGGATGCAGGATCATCAAGATACCACCCAGACTATCCATGCATTGTCCAAAATGCTTAGCAAAACGGTGCAAATGGCATTCGATTCTGATGATGACGGGCTCTATTTCGGTGAGCTTTCAAAGCAAGCTATTTATACCTCCGGGCTATTTTGGTACGAGTTACTAAAGCACAGTAGTAATAAGAAATTTCGTGGTCAGCATTTGTATGAGCATCAGCCCAAAAGTGCCAAGCGCATAGCTGCATTAATCAAGACGGTCAGGCAATTAGAGCAAAGCGAAGAACATGCAAAGTATTGTGAAATCTGGCTGGAGAAATTGCGGGAGCAGGCACTGCAACTGCGTGATATCGGCAAGCGGGTAAAAGTGATTGAAAGTAGTGGCAGGGTTATAACACCAGGTCTGCTTTGGTTACAACGCGAAACCGTTATTACGACTAAATTTCCAGTACAGTCAGATGATAACGGTAATGAGTATTTTCAGCTTTATGGGGAGTTGCATGAATACTTTGTGGATAAGAAAAATCAGGCAAAACGGATGATGGATTGCTGTTTCCCGCATCGTCAGGGTAGCGTACCTATTGAAGTAAAGAAGGGGATGCAAAAGGAATGGTCGAGACATCTTCATGATCAACGAGATTCTGATACTGAATTTGCCTGGGAAGACTTTCCTGATGCCATGAAAGCAGCGGATGATCTGGTCAGGCTGACGGGATTGATTCCGGGGGATGAGAGTGATGTCCAAGGTTCAAATAGGATTTTTTAGTGGTATTGCTATTCATAGAATGTCATTTTCTACTATAATCCTATTAAATCTACATAAATGTAGAGTCTATATTCTTCAAACGCAAGAGGTTTAAAATCTCTAGGTAAAAACAAGGTGACTTATGAATGCAACCCAAATCTCCGCTTATATATCAGAAGCAACAAAGGAACAGGTCGAATCCTACGTAAAACGACGTGGTGTTAAAAAAGGCTTCCTTATTGAAGAGGCCTTACAACACCATTTACAAGCACTCAGAGAAATTCCTGAAGATGTGATTATTCCGACACGAATCGTTGTAAGTGAGAACAGTATGGAGCGGATTGCTGACCTACTGGAAAGCGATGCGGAACCTACAACCGCTTTAAAAGAATTGATGAATGACTGAGCACAAAGTTGAGATTCGTGCGTTATTGCCAACAGATGAACGTACAAAATTCCGTAGTGGAAACATTGAACTGGACCGTTTCTTTCAACGCTTTGCTGGACAAAACCAGTTTAGACATCACATAGGGGTAAGCTATGTAGCCATTATGGATGAGGGTGTCGTTGGGTACGTGACTTTATCAAGTGGTGAGATTGCAGTGGAGGATCTAACCAAAACTCTTAAGAAGCGTTTGCCTAACTATCCTTTACCAATTTTGAGAATGGCCAGGCTGGCTATTGATGAGCGTTATCAAGGGCTAGGGTTAGGTAAACAATTATTAAAAACAGTGTTCCATATAGCTTTACAGATGCGAGATCAATCCGGATGTGTAGGGGTGGTAGTGGATGCAAAGGTGGAAGCTGTTGAGTTTTATAAAAGATATGGCTTTGTGGAATTGGAACTTATTTCGGGTGAACTAGGAGATAGACCTCAGCCAGTTAGCCTTTTTCTTCCTATAAAGTCTATACAACAGGCTATTTCACTTTGATATGAACATAAAATTTTATTTTATCCAATTGCTTAAAAGGGTGCTTTCTTCAAGATCAAAGGAGCAACGAAATTGAAGACACTGTTGAAAAATTAAGAGCCTTAGAGAAAAAATAATGTCCGAGTTTGATTGGCCAAAATCCAAAGCGTTCCAACAGCGAGTAGAAAACCTCAATCTACACGGTCTGCATTTTCAGCATGTCGAACTTTGTGAGCGCCGTGCCTGGATGTATCTGCACAAGGTGAATTTTGCCCAATGGCATTCCCGCGTTGCTACAGGTACAGCCAAGCATGAAACCAGTTATCAGCGGGATCATTCCGTACGTGGCTTGTTTGGCTTAGCCCCCGATCGTATTGATTGGGACAAGCACATTGTTTATGAAAACAAAGGTACGGGTGGAGCTGTTGAAGCATCCAGTAATCAAACCGCGTTTTATGCGGTGATGCTTTCTATTGCGACAGGTCAAGCATGGAAAGCCTATATGCATGTACTGACCACCCGACGTAAGCGAGAAGTGGTATTGGATGCTGTGCGTTTAGAAAAGTTATGGAGTGCATCACAACGGCTAGCAGCTTTGATGGATCAGCAAGATGTGCCACCTGCCCAAAAAATCCCATTATGTAAAACCTGTTCATTAGCCCTATTTTGTGGGCATGACTAAAGGCTTCTCTGTACCAATCTAAAGAGGATGAGAATGGAAACCTTATTTGTTACGCGTGGTGCGCAGCTCAAGCAACATGAAAATACCTTGCAAATTAAACTGGATGATCAGGTTCGGTCACTCCCCATCGAAAAGCTCTCGCATATTGTCTTGCTGGCGGAAAGCCGACTCAATTCACGATTACTAACCTTATGTGGCAAACATGGTGTTCGGGTTTCTGTGTTTGATTATTACGGATATTTTAAGGGTGTTTTTGAACCGATCCAGCGTAGCCCATCAGGTATGGTGAAGTTGAAACAGGCTGCTGTCTTATTAGATGAAAAACATAGAATGTCTCTTGCACGTGAGATTGTACGTGGCGCTGCACACAATATGCTGGCGAACCTTCGTTACTACCATTATCGGGGCAATGATGATTTGGCGAGTATCATCAAGAATATGAAGCAGGGTGTTCAGCGTATCGATAAGGTTCAAACAACGGCTGAGTTAATGGGAGTCGAAGGCCAATTGCATCAATGGTATTACTCTGCTTGGGGCAAAATTGATGCTGAGTTGAACTTTGGAAAGCGGGTTCGGCGGCCGCCTGATAATCCAATCAACTGCCTATTGTCCTTTTTGAATCAGATGACCTATACCGTAGTCCGGCATGAAACCACAAAAACGCATTTGGAA
>CACVAY010000094.1 GCA_902727985.1 uncultured Thiotrichaceae bacterium
TTAATGCTTATCTATTTTTATGATATTTACTTTTCCTGAGATAATGGCTGCTTGTGGTTGATAAGAGTTCAGAACGAAATATATTTGATAGCAACGCGTTTCTAAAAACAGTGCCTACTAAACCTGGTGTGTATCGGATGATGGATGCAAATGAGCAAGTTTTATATGTAGGTAAGGCTAAGCATCTTAAAAATCGCGTATCCAGCTACTTCCGTGGCAAGCATGTAAATTCTCGGATTTGGTCGATGGTAAAACAGATTTGTGATGTGCAAATAACGATTACAGAGACTGAAGCGGAAGCATTATTGCTGGAAAGTAATCTCATCAAAAAACATCGTCCACGTTATAACGTTTTACTGCGTGACGATAAAAGCTACCCCTATATTCGTATTTCAACACGTCAGGATTTTCCACGGGTAAGTTTTCATCGCGGCAGTCGTACTAAGCAAAATGGCGAGTATTTTGGCCCTTACCCCAGTGCGGGGGCAGTGCGTGAGACGCTTTCTCTTCTGAAGAAGCTATTTCGTGTCAGGCAATGCCAGGATAGTTATTATGCGAATCGTTCTCGTCCTTGTTTAGAATATCAAATCAAACGTTGTACAGCACCTTGTACCCAAGAAATTACCCAAGAAAACTACGCGAAGTCAGTGAAACAAACCGTCAATTTTCTGCAAGGTAAAAGTAAGCAGGTGATGGACGATATGGTTAGACAGATGGATCATTATTCGACTGCGTTGCGTTTTGAGCAGGCCGCTGAGGTACGAGATCAGATTGAGCAATTACGTCAGATTTCACAACAACAATATGTGAGTGGTGGGCAGGGTAATGTTGATGTGTTTGCCATTCAAATGGCGTCGAATGTGGCAAGTGTACAGGTGCAAACGATTCGAGGAGGGAACAACCTTGGCAACAAAAACTATTTTCCAAGGCTGCCGCCTTCTGATGAGGCTGAGTCTTCCGTATTAGAAAGTTTTATTGCGCAATATTATTTGAATCGTGATGTGCCTAATGAAATTTTGCTGAGTCATGCCTTGGATAATGATGATACGTTGCAAGAAATGTTGACCTTGAAATCTGCGCAAAAAATATCAATTGTGCATCGTGTTCGCGGTGAGCGCGCACGGTGGATATCGATGGCGATCACGAATGCATTACATTCCTTACAAATCGAATTAGCCTCTAAAGCCGGGATGCAGAAGCGTCTTTATACCTTGCAGGAAGAGCTTTCCCTGGATTATATTCCATCGCGAATGGAATGTTACGACATCAGTCATACCATGGGTGAGGCGACAGTGGCCTCTTGTGTAGTGTTTGGTATTGAAGGGCCAATCAAGGCAGATTATCGTCGCTTTAATATCAAGGATATAACGCCAGGTGATGACTATGCCGCGATGCAACAGGTGTTGACGCGACGTTTCGAACGACTGGTCAAAGAAGAAGCCAAACTCCCAGACATTTTGTTCATTGATGGTGGTAAAGGGCAAGTGTCGCAAGCCTATGAGGTGCTGGAATCTCTGCAAGTGACCGGTGTTGATATTATCGGTGTGGTAAAAGGTGAGGGGCGCAAGGCAGAGTTTGATAACCTGATTGTGGATAAACGAAAAGTTGCTTTACCACCTCATTCCAGTGCTATGCATTTGGTACAGCAAATTCGTGATGAAGCACATCGTTTTGCTATTACAGGTCATCGGCAGCGCCGTCAAAAAGCCAGAACGTCCTCACCATTGGAAGAAATTGCAGGTTTAGGACCGAAGCGTCGTCAAAGTTTATTAAAGCAATTTGGTGGTTTACGTGCAATTGCTGGAGCCAATGTTGATGAGCTGGCAAAAGTGCAGGGGATCAGTCGCAGTCTTGCGCAAAAAATTTATGATCACCTTAAACAACAGTAATCTGCAAGGAGTAGGCTTTTAAAAGACACCTATTGCAAAACCAATACAGCAACAAGAATAGTGATTAAAGAGCTTCCAATTGTCACCCCCGTTGAATACATATAAGCAGCGGTACCAGAAATAATCATTCGATTTTTCAAAAGACTACCCAAAGCAATGGAAGAGGCAATAATGCCAGCAAGCGATATCACTCTGAAATACTCCCCTTGAACTAATAAAAAAACCACTAATCCCGCAAACACCTGAACTGCAGCAGCAATGCCTGCCAGCTTTAATGACCTCATGAACACATCATCGTTGACGTTCATATACTGCAATATTTGCTTGTACATAATAGTGCCTACAATCAGCAGCAACAGTTCAATGAATAATATGTGCATAAACAATTCCTTTTTGAAGCTGATATTACATGTGTAGTTATATATCAGGCTTCATCGGCTTACTTCCTCATTCACAAGGTCTATCCATTTCTTGTAACGGCTTTTGTAGTCTTTTGTGGACTTGGTTGCCACTTTCTGTAGCTTTTGCAGCAAAGGCATTGCCTCATCACGTCTGCCAAGATTAATCAAGAGCCTAGCATAACGATAACTCGCTTCTGGTCCTGGGTAATACGTGTGAAGTGCAGATAACTCTTCAAGAGCAGCATCAGAATCATTCAATTTGACCAAGGTTTTGGCGTATAACAAATGCGAGTCTGCATTTTTATAATCAGGGTTCTTTACAATTAAATCTTCAAGCAACGCTTTACTCGCTGGATAATGGCCTAATCCGTATTCAGACTGCGCCAAGCCAGACATAATATCTGGGTCATGTTCATATAAACCGGCTAGTGATTCTTTATAGAGCTGCTGTGCTTCCTGATACTTTCTGTTCTTGAGCAATTCCGTTGCTAGACGTGTTTTCCCCTGCACCGTATCGGCATCTTCGAACGCATCAATTGCTTGAGATAAATCCTTATCCGGGCTGATGATATCTTCAACTTTTCGTTGAACCTTTTTGCCACGACGGCTGCCTAATAATTCGGGCAACATTTCAATAATCAAATACGCAATGGAGCCTGCAAGTGGGAGTAGCATAATGATATAAAGCCAAGTCTGACTGCGACCTGTTTTCACAACATGCAAAACTAAAAGCACTTGAATAATGAGGGAAAGAATAAATAAAGGCATTGTGTTTAATTCCTTGATTTTGGGGCATTAGATTATCCATTATTCCTGTAGCAGTGCAATTGGTGTTGTATCAATCAGCTTCCGCATATTGGCGTATCCAGCAATGCCTACCAACAGCATCCCGCCCAAAGTACCAAGAAATACGATCAAAAGGTTTAATTCTGGCGCAAGGTCAAAGAGATAAAATGCAGCAATATTTCCAATGAGCAATGCCATGATTGAGGCGATGAATCCTGCTATCGCACCAATGCTGGCGAATTCAATCAGTAGCTTATTACGTAAATGCGCTTTGCTCGCGCCAATTGCTTTATAAACAGCCATTTCTTTGCGTCGTTCTGCCTTTTGGGATTGTAAGGCGGCTAATAAAACGACAATCCCTGCAATCAAACTCAGTGAAAATATCGCTTGAACCGCGAAGGTCACTTTATTGATGAGATCTTTAACCTGTTGAGTCAACGCCGAGATATCAATATCGGTAATCGTTGGAAACTCACGGAGCATGGTAGATATGAATGTGCTGTTTTTATCTAGGTAAATGCTGGTAATGAAAGTCCGAGGCAGGTTTTCTAAGGTTTGCTTATCCGTCAGTGCAAAGAAATTTGGTTGCATGCTATCCCAGCGAACTTCGCGAATACTATTGATACGCAAGGAAACAATTTCGCCCGCAATATCAAAGTTTAGTTGGTCATGTAAGGCCAACCCCAACGTCTCGGCAATATCCTGTTCCATGGAAATACCTGTACTGTCACTATCTGCAAACCATTCACCCGCCACGACTTTATTACTGGAAGGAAGCACGTCAGTCGCTGACAGATTAAACTCTCGTGATAATAAACGTTGCGCACGCATCTGGAAGTTATCAATGAGTACTGGTTTGTCATTGATGGCCACCAATCGTCCACGCGTCATCGGATAAAGAGAAGCATCAATGTCGTGTTGTGTAAAAAAGTCTTGTAGGCGTTGAAGTTCTGAGGGTTGAATATTTATGAGAAAATGATTGGGGGCTTTTTCTGGAATGGTTGCTTCCCAACGCTCAATTAAATCAGTCCGTAAGGTCGTGAGCAATAACATGCTGAATAAACCAACCCCGAAAATAGTGACGAGAAAAGCAATCCGTTTATTCGGTTTGGGTAAATCAAGACGAGGAAATTTCCGCCGTACATAGGGGAGTCCTGTCAATATCAGATTGCCTATCAACCAGAACACACCAAGTACTGCTAATACGGCGACCATAAGAAATAGGCTAATTTTCATATCCCCTGTCTGTAGCCACATAAGCAAGAGTAGAGCCAAAATGATACTCAGTCCTGCCAATAACCTGGACGCTGGCGCTGATGACAAGTCGCCTTGGAGAATTTTAACCGGAGGGAATTTAATCAAGCTGGCAATTTGCGGCACAGAAAAACCAGCCGTCATAATCAACGCAGTCAAGAAACCCGTAAGTAGCGGCCATAAGCTGGGTTGCGGTAATATCTGCTGGAAATAGGCTTGAATCGGAATAGCCATTAATGCTTGAATGGCATAACCGATCAAGGATCCTAGCACTACGGCGAAAATCAGTACTGAAAAAAGTAAACCTGCATAATGTTTGATGATGCTGCGACGAGACGCCCCTATCGTTTTAAGAACAGCCACCGTCGATGTTTCTCGTCGATTAAGGCTCAAACTACTCAAAGCAATAGCAGCCCCCGCCAAAATAACGCTAATCAATGATGTAATACCTAGAAAGCGTTGTCCGCGCTCAAAGGCCTGATTGATGGACGGAGAGCCATCATCTAATGTTTGAATACGTTCCGCAGTGCTCAATTTTGGCTTCAACCAAGCCTGATAATCTTTAATAGCCTGTTTGTCACCAATAATCTGTAATTGAAACTGCGCTCGACTGGCAGGCGTTAATAATCCAGTTTCAGGTAATAACTCAAGGGGGATAAGCAGCCTTGGTGCAAACTGAAAACTTACCGCTCCCTGATCTGGAAGCTGTCTAATCACACGATGTGCGGTAATCAGACTATTACCCAGTTGTAATTTTACACCAGGCTCGACTTCTAATGATGCAAATAACTGTGGCTCTGCAAATGCTTCAGACTTATTCCAATGTAGCTGTTCATGGGCAACGCCATTACTATCCAGTGATTCACTGAGTTTCACGGTACCTTGCAAGGGATATTGCTCAGATACTGCAATAATTCTTGCCAATTTTGATGAATCATCAACACTCACCACGCTCGGAAAACTAATCACATCAGCCAGTTTTAACCCTCTTTGTGAGGCTTCTGTACGATAAGCATCAGGAATAGGGCGAGAAGATCGAACCACAAGGTCTCCTCCCATTAGTTGTGTAACCTGCTGCAACATGGCTTGATTTGCCCTGTCAGCAAAAAAGCTTACAGAAGTAACGGCAACGACCGATACCATCAATGCTAAAAACAATAGCCGCACTTCAGCAATACGCCAATGTCGAACCCATCTCTTCATGATCATGCTTGAACAACCAATTGATGATTTTGTAGGGTGTAATGCACATCACATTGGCTGGCTAAATCCTTGTCATGCGTGACCATCACTAGAGTAGTTTGATACTGTTTTTGTAAGCCAAACAACAGCTCAATGATCTCATCCCCCGTTTCTTGGTCTAAATTGCCTGTCGGTTCATCAGCAAACAAAATCTTTGGTTGGGACACAAAGGCGCGCGCTAAAGCGACCCGTTGTTGTTCGCCACCGGATAAACGTTTTGGTAAATGCTCTAAGCGATCTGGTAGCCCTACAGATTCAAGTGCTGATATAGCCAACTCCTTGATCTCGCCACTTCTCGTTGTCGTGCTCAATTCGAGAGGTAACATAACGTTTTCTAATGCTGATAAGTTATCCATCAAGTGAAAAGACTGGAAAACAAAACCCACCTTACCAAGACGTAATGCAGCACGTTCATCTTCATTCAACTGACTGATATCTTGCTCAAAAAGACAAATACGTCCAGAGGTCGGAATATCTAACCCTGCTAACAATCCCAATAGCGTCGTTTTACCCGATCCTGAGGTTCCAGTAATTGCTACAGAGGTAGCATAAGCCACTGATAGACTGAGGTTATGTAAAATATTTAAGCTACTACCTGCTGCTAAGGGGATCTTTTTGCACAAATCTTTTGTCTCAAGTGCAATATTGTTATTATCGGTGTACACCACAATCGGCTTCCTAATGAATATTAAAGAAATTTTACGTCAAATACCAAAACGTGTTACTTGGTCAATAAAACACATACTCCTGCTCAGTGCTTTGATGTTAAGCACAGTAACAAGTATATCTGCTGAAAATCCAAAGACCATACTTGTATGGGGTGACAGTTTAAGTGCTGCCTATGGTATTCGACCAGAACAAGGCTGGGTAAAATTATTAGCAGATGAATTATCCTCCCAAGCCCGTATCATCAATGCTAGTATTAGCGGGGAGACGACACAAGGCGGCGTAAGCCGATTGCCCTCAGCGCTCCATCAACATAAACCTGATTACGTTATTCTCGAGTTAGGAGGTAATGATGCCTTACGCGGCTACCCCATTACAGAAATTCGCAAGAACCTCAATACCATGCTAGAAAATATCAAAACCTCAGGTGCTCAGCCTATACTCTTTGGCATGAAAATTCCGCCAAATTATGGCTTTAAATATACGCAGGAATTTGAGAAGATTTTCTCAGATTTGGCAAAACAGCATAAGGTTATTTTTCTCCCTTTCTTTTTAGAAGGTGTCGCTAATAAGTTTGAATATATGCAGCTTGATGGCATTCACCCTACTGCAGAAGCACAAACATTGTTACTGGATAATGTAAGACCCACAATCACAAAGGCACTTGGTGGACAATAACAACAAAATAACGCGGCAAATCAAACAAATTTGTGGACTTGCACTCTTAGGAGGTGTTGCTAGCAGTTCGGCATTAGCAGCTACGACAAAAAGTGTTTCCCCCGTTGATGTCAATATTACCGGTGCACCCAAAGAACTCTCTGAGAATATTAAAGCCTTTCTGCCTTCGCTTAGAACGATCGATTGTGCCTCTACACAAGCGAGAATTGATCGTTATATCGACGCATCATCAGAGAAATTATTAGAAGGTGCTGAAGCACTAGGTTACTTCGAATCTCAGGCAACGATGACAGCCAGACGCAGAGGAGATTGTTGGGTACTTGATGTCAAGGTTAAAGCGGGGCAAGTGGTTAGAGTCGATAAAGTCAGCATAGATTTGTTAGGTGAAGGATTGGGGGAAACAGCCTTCCAGAAATTACTGACCTCCTTACCGTATAAAACAGGTGATGTGCTCATTTCACAAGACTATGACGATTACAAGAGCAAACTCAAACGTACGGCAAATAGCCTTGGTTTTTTTGATGCCGAATTAACAACGCATCAAATTTTAGTGAATCTTAGAACGCATACTGCCGATATCACTCTGGTATTCCAAACCGGCGACCGCTATAAAATCGGGGCGGTGTCTGTCGATCAAGAATTGCTAGCAAATAAATATATTCGGCGTTATATCAACATTCGAGAAGGGGAATGGTTTAGTTCTGCCGAACTCATCAAGCAACAACGCATATTAGAAAACAGCGGCTATTATAAAACCGTTCAAGTTACCTCCGATTATCAAAAAGCCAGCAACAAAATGATTCCCGTCGGTATCACGACCACCAAACGTAAACGTTATACCTACAAGGGAGCGCTCGGATTTGCCACCGACGATGGTGCCTACTTTGAAACGTCGATGGATACGCATTGGCTAAATAATAAGGGGCATCAACTCAATCTTACTGCCCGATTATCACAACAAGATCCATCCGTAGGGCTTAACTATAAAGTGCCGTTATGGAGTCCAGAGCATGAGTTTTCCAATTTCTCACTAGGCTGGGAGCGTAGTGATAACGATGATATTCGAGGCACAGCCTTCAAAGCCGGGTTTGATTATCACCGAAGAAACAGTTCAGACTGGGAACAAACAGCTTCACTCTCCTATTTGAATGAGGAAACGCAGGTGGATGGGGAAGATGCTACGCGCTCATACCTCACGCTTTTAGGTGTGAATGTGCGAAAAACCAAACGTGATCACGCTTTATTTCCAACGAAAGGCTGGCGTCTTGATGTGGGCATCAAAGGAGCTGCTGAAAATATACTAAGTGATCAATCGGTTTTGCAAGGCGAAATTAAAGGTAAACGCTTACATACGTTTGATCATAAGGGGAAACTGATTACGCAAGCCAATCTTGGTTACACCTTGGTCGGTGACTTTGATGAAATGCCTAAATCACTGCGTTTCTTTGCTGGCGGGCAAAACTCAGTCAGAGGGTATAGCTTTGAAAGTCTGGGTGAAACTGATGCAGATGGAGATTTACTAGGTGGCAAGCAACTACTAACGACAAGTCTTGAATATGAATACCCTGTGTATGACAAAATCAGTGCAGCTGCTTTTATTGATACGGGTAATGCCTTTGATGACTGGGGCAACTACACACTAAATTATGGCTATGGTGTGGGCGCACGATACAAATCACCTTTGGGACCTATTCGTGCTGATTTTGCGGTACCTCATGAAGATACCAGCGATCTACATTTCTACTTTAGCTTGGGGCCAGACCTATGAGTGGCTGGACGGGTAAGCGTTTAACTCTATGGCTGTTAAGTCCATTTGCAATTCTCTTGTTTTTTATCGTTTTACTATTGAGCCTGTTGTTTTATTTCAGTTCAACGACTAGCGGTACAGCAATGCTCATCAAAATTGCCTCAAATAATGTACCTTCACTAGAAATCGAGGGGGCAGAGGGAACCTTGCTCAAAGACTTGTTAGTCAAAAAGATCACATGGGCAAAAGATGGTATGGATATTGAAATCATTGATGCTGCGCTTGATATTTCATCCTTACCACCCGGTCTTACCATTGATAATTTAGTCGCTCAAGAAATCAAATTGATTCTTCCAGAAAAGGAACAGAGCGAGCGCACACCGTTACAAATCACCTTACCAGAGATTCATGTTCCCCTTGACGTTGATCTCAAAAACGTTTTAGTCAAACAGCTGAGTATTTATCAGGGAGGTGCGATATTCACGCTACGTGATGTCAATCTCTCAGCATCTGTGGTCAAAGATAACTTATATTTGCACAATCTCTCGGGCGATTTATATGACGACGCAGGCAATATTGATGTAAAAGCACGCGGTGATTTAGCACTTTATGCTCCTCACCCATTAGATATTCATGTGGCTATCAAAGCAGATAGCACAAAGGTCGGCGTAGGTAATCTGGATATTCACGCGGTAGGGGAAGTCACTGACTACGATCTAAGCGCTAACGGTGTATGGAAATATGGCGAATATCCCGAATACAAGGTCAAGCTAGCCGCCAAAGGCAATCTGGAACACCTAGATGCGCAAACAAACCTCGATGGTTCAGCGGGTGATGCGCAATTAACAGGAAAGCTCAAATGGGCGCCTGAACTCCATTGGGATCTGGATTTAACAGGAGACAGGCTCAACCCTGGCGTATTCGCGGCTGATTATTCTGGTGACTTAAACATGGTCTGGAAGACCACAGGTAGCCTAACGGATAAAATACGCATGCAAGCGGAGCTAAAATCACTTACGGGTAAGGTTCAAGATTATCCCGTTGCCGCAAACTTACAAATCACGCTAGAAGACCAAGCCATCACCCTTCAATCATTAAATGCGCAGGTGGGTGACAACACACTCACGGCTTCTGGTGAAGCGAAAGAATCGCTGGAGGTAAACTGGCAGCTTGACGCCTCTAACCTTGGCCAATTACATAATGCCATCGAAGGCAATTTAAAAGGTAATGGCCGTTTGCAAGGGCAGCGTGATGCCCAGCAGATCACGCTTTCTATCACCGAACTCAAAGGCAAAGTTCTTGATTATAAGGTATCAGCCAGTGGGAATGTAACGCGCGAACAAGAATTATTATCAGCAGACAACCTGATTGTTAATGTCGGTGATAATCGTATTAAGCTTAACGGTTCGGCGGACGAACAACAGGGAATGACGTGGGATTTGAATGCCAAAAAACTACAGCAGTTGATGCCGAAAAATCCCGAAACCTTAACAGGCAATCTAAAAGGTAATGGTATTATCAAGGGCTTACTGGATGGTTCTAAGGCATCACTTCAAATAGAAACCTTGACAGGCAAGCTATTAGACTACCCCATCAAAGCGAATGGTTTCGTGCAATTAGAAGATAAAACCATTAGCACTAGCCCCTTGTCGCTAGAGATTGGTAGCAACAAACTTCACTTAACAGGTAACACAGATACAGCAACGGGCATGCAGTGGAAAGTTGATGCACCAAAACTCAAGCAACTCCATCCCGAAGTAAACGGCAACCTTAAAGGCAATGGGGAGCTCTCTGCTGAACTGGATGGTTCAGCCTACTCTGTGAATATTAAGAACTTGAAAGGTAAACTTGAAGGTCGTCCGCTGAGCATCAGCGGTAAAGTTATTTCACAAGCAGGCAAACTGGAAGTCGCAGATCTTAAAGTCGATGCGGGTGTCAACTATCTCTTTGCCAATGGAACTGCCAGTGAACCCTTTGATATAAAACTCAATATCGATGCCCCCAAACTCTCACAAGTCTTGCCTGATTTATCAGGAAGTCTAAAAGGTAATGTTGCGTTAGCAGGGAAATTTGAGGCATTGAATATCAAAGCTGATGTGAAAGGTAAAAAACTACGTTATCAGCAGCTTAGAATAGGGTCTCTAGACCTTGCTGCAGATCAAAAAGGCGACTTCTACACGGTTAAAGCTGCTATTAACAATATCGAACAGGAAAAAAACAAAATCCAATCCCTCAAACTTGATGGCGAAGGAAAAATCACTCAGCACACTGTTAAAATGGCGCTAGTGCATGAAGAAGGAAAAGTAGACCTGCAAGCCAATGGAGGTTGGGAAAACGAACAATGGCAGGGGCAGCTACAAAAATTGTTACTGCGTGATACACAAGCAGGCAATTGGACGCTCAATAATAAAATTAACATTCTAGCCTCTGCAAAGGCGGCGAGAGCTTCGCAATTCTGTTTAAACAGCACACAGAAGGCGCAACTATGTGTTGAAGGCGCATGGTCAAAAGAGCAGGGCACGAATGCTAAAGGTTCACTCAATAGAATCCCTCTCGCGATGGCTAAGCCATGGTTGCCAAAAAATATTGGTGTTGCAGGTTTAGTGAATGCTGACTTCGACATTCGACAATCCGCAAATGGCCAGCTAAATGGCAAAGTGACGGTCAAACTGCCTGACAACCAAGTGACGGTAAAAGACAAACGTGGAAAAGTCGAGGTGCTGAAATACAGCAACTCATCCGCAGACATTATCATTCAAGGGCAAAAAGCAGACCTGAAAGCACGACTTGATATCGTTAATCGGGCAAAACTCAAAGCTGATGTACGTGTCGACCTCATACAGCCTCAGGATAGATCAAGGCTTAACGGCAACATCGAAATTGCTATTCCAGATATAGGCTGGTTACAAAAATTCTCCAATGATATTGATCGCCTCAAAGGTAATATCGATGGAAAGTTTGCTATATCCGGCACATTAGCCAAGCCACGTCTCACGGGTGCAGCACAACTCAAAAACGGCAGTTTGACTCTGCCTGAAACTGGCGCAAATCTTCAAGCGATCAACCTCACCCTACAAGCCAATCGCGCCGATCGCATGGATATCAACGGAAGTCTCAAGGCAGGTGAAGGTGTATTGCAAGCGAAGGGACAAGT
Organism: uncultured Thiotrichaceae bacterium; assembly: GCA_902727985.1. Classification (GTDB taxonomy): domain Bacteria; phylum Pseudomonadota; class Gammaproteobacteria; order Thiotrichales; family Thiotrichaceae; genus HyVt-477. The sequence goes on from CACVAY010000094.1 coordinate 11,818, forward strand.
CTTGTTTGGGAAACTACCGCAATGGCAGGCAGATGTAAGCCTGAAAGGTGATCGTTTGCTACTTATGAATACACACGAAGTGCAATCTTATATATCCCCAGACTTAGTGATCAAAGCCAAACCTGAATCCGTAAAGCTAACGGGGAAAGTGCTTATTCCAGAAACAACCGTTACCCTACGCGAATTACCCGTAACGGCGAAAAAACGTTCAGATGACATAATCATTATCGGACGTGATGTTCCTGCAAAACAGCAAGCACAAGTTGTACAGAAGACCAAAGGCAATGCCAAAGAAGTACCGCTAGATATCCAACCCAATGTGCAAGTGGTGCTTGGCGACAAAATTACTTTTACAGGATTTGGTCTATCAGCACGTTTAAAAGGCAGCCTTCGTGTATTACGCACCCGACAAGATATCGTCGCACAAGGCACCTTAAATATTCTGGATGGCATCTACAAGGCTTATGGGCAAGATCTCGAAATTGAAAGAGGGCGCTTAATCTTTAATGGCCCCATTGATACACCGGGGTTAGATGTTCGCGCAGTACGTACCGTATCAGGTGATATTAAAGTTGGTATAGCATTACGTGGCACTGTACAAAACCCCGAATCAGAACTCTTCTCAGAACCCGCACAGAGTCAAACCGATACACTTAGTTACCTGCTTACAGGTAAAGCTGCATCAAGCTTAGGTTCTGGCGATTCAGCGTTACTAAGCAGCGCCATTACCACGCTGGGTGTAAAAGGTGGAGAGAATATCGCCCAGCAAATTGGTGGCTCAATAGGGCTCGATGAAGTGGGTATTGATGCCAAAGATGGGGATTATAAAAACAGTGAATTAACGCTGGGTAAGAAGCTAGGGCCTAAACTCTATATTAAATACATCGTGGGTTTATTCGACTCTCTGCAAAAAGTAGCTATTACTTATCAGATCAATGACCGGGTTGAGTTAAACGCCAGGACGGGTGTTCAGCAGGAAGTGGATATCAACTATAAGTTTGATACTAATCGTGGGCTGTTTGGCAGGTGAATATCATGTTCACTTTAAATGGCTATTGTAGGCATGTAACGTTTATTCTAATGCACTTTTACAAAATCAGATACACTACGATTATTATCTAATTTCCCGGTGGTGTTCTGACTATGAAATATCTTATTTCCTTGGCAATTTCTCTTTTTTTGCTCATTAGCGCTTCCGCATTTTCCAATGAGCCAGAAGCTGAGGACACTCGAATCAGTTTGGATTTAACAAAAAGTGAAAAAGTTTTGTTCTTAACTGAAATGCGTCAAATGCTAGTGAGCATTCAGGGAATTCTGCAAGGCATTGGTGAAGATGACCGTGCGCTCATTATCAAATCAGCACAATATTCTGGGAATCGCATGGCTCGTGCAACCCCTGAAAGTATCAAGAAAAAAACACCGTCTGAATTCAAAGAACTCGGAGGTCCAACGCATATGATGTTTGAAGAATTAGTTATTCGTGCAGAAGATGATGATTTGGAGTCACTAACATTATTGACCAGCGAGATATTGAAAAATTGTGTCGCTTGTCATTCTCAGTTTAAAGCAGATTAATGTTAAAACGATCACCACGTTAATTCTAATTCGATATGCATATAGCCCATAGGGTAATAATAAATAAGATAAAAGCTATGGTGCGAATACCGGATTGACGCCGCGCGCGTTATCACGTGATATTTGTGAGAATTGATTACCGTCGCGATTATCGATCAAATAATGATCTCTCGGTACATTGAAAACAGGCGCTTGATTATCAGCGAATGAAATTGAATAAGCTTTTTCGGTATGCCATGTTTGCTGACGGTTGCCCTCAATATCGACGGTTCGCGTTAAGTACAAACGAATGCCAGGCGTGTAACGATCTTGCGGAGAGGAATCAAAAACGCGGTTCTTGTTCAATTCCAGTTTATTCACACCGTTGAGTGCAATACCGTGCGGTGTGTTGACGACAATGGTATTTTCTTCAATTTCCCCATCGAGATAATAACCATCATGGCAGGTGATACCTTGTAACAACCCATGTAAGTCATCATTAACAACACTACCCGCGTTTCTCGATTGAATCACATTGCTTTTAATATCAATATCCGTAATTTCACCACCACTAAATCGATGTTTGGCAGGTATTAGCTGTATGCCTGTTTTCAGGCGTCGGCTATTTGGCGCTTCAGACACCGCATCATAAATATTATTGTGTTGCACAATGCAATGATCATTAAAGACACGCACCGCAGTCTCAGAGAAATATTGAATAAGATTGTTTTGGATAAGATTATGCTTCCCCGTAACCACCACGCCCATTTTCATATTCACGATATGATTATTCACGATTTCATTATGATCACCACGCAACCACACTGCCGTCACCCATTCTTCATTCACCCCCAGTGGTCGTGCCCGCGCAGCGGCACGTTTTACTGGAACAGATGAAACCAGGCAATTACGAATGGTGATATTGCTGGTGGTTGGCGCAGAAAGAATCACAGGTTTCCAATTACTTTCAGAGAACCATAAATTCATATTTTCCAGAATAATGTTCTTGGAATTCCCATCAATCAGGATATGACACTGAATGTGATCATCCGGGTTTTGCGCGCGGATTCGTACATTGTTCTTATTAGTTAAACGTAGCTGACCATAATCACCACCATGACGCATCAATATCGAATCACCTTGATTGGCAAGTTTTGCTGCATTATTCAGTTCTGCCTTATTCGCCACCACATAGGTTTGCCCCATGCCTGTTGAAGGTACTGTAGGGGAGGTCATCAATACAGGCGATGTTGTATCATCAATAACAGGATCAGGAAGGAGGGGCGTGGTATCACCTTCTCCTATTCCTCTAACGATAATCGAATTGATACCCCGTGCCAGCTTATCGGTTTTACTAAGGAAGCGATTGTTACCCAAGTCTTGGCTGATATATGCCTCACGTGGGATATTCACAATGGGTGCTTGGTTTCCTTCATAAGAGAGAGAATAAGGGCGATTCGCCAACCAGCGCTGTTGACCGTTCTGACTTACGCGAGTGAGATATAACTTAACCCCAGGATTGAAGTGATCACCCGGTTTGACATCCATAATGCGATTAAAATGCAGATTCAGATTCAGCACGCCATTCAAACTGATGCCATGATCAGAATTTACCAGAATGGTATTACCAACAATGGTGGTGTTCACGAAATAGCCATCACTCCCAAAAACCCCCTGTACAATACCTCGTTCATTAGCAGACACACCGCCTGTCTGGGTATGGCTCTGAATAATATTCCCAATAATTTGCACATTATTGAGTGGGCCACCATTGTAACGATCAGCAGGCGGAATCATTTGGATAGCATCTTTATGTGCATTTTGATCGGGATTCGCGGCAACTGAATCATAAATATTATTATTGAGGACGCGTGTACCATGATGGGTTACGCGAATCGCATCTTCAGAATAATATTGCACCAAGTTATGCTTAACGAGTGTATTCACGCCCGTATTCACAATAGCAATTTTCAAATTCATCAAATAATTGTTTGTGATTTGTGAGTTGCTACCCAGTAAGCGAATACCATTAAGCCAAGAAGGTGGGTTGCCACCGTAGTGCTGACGCATTCTATTCTGATTCAACGGCACGGAAGAAATAATACAATTGCGAATGATTACAGCATCAGTCTGTGGCCCTGAAATAACAATTTGATGTAAAGAATGATCCGCATTCCATAGCTGCATATTTTCAATAATGATGGCTTTAGAGCGACCATCAATGATCAAAGCAATCTGTATAGGAATATTGACGCTGTAAGCTTTGATCCGCAACATCCGCTTATTACTAACCTTGATAGAGCCATAATTGCCTTGTCGAGTAATAACGATCGTGTCACGTGGTTGCGCACTCTGAATATGCTGTTGCAACTCATCAGCATTGCGCGCCTCATGAACATTCCCTTGTCTCACTGCTCGCGTTGCACTGGTATCAGTAGGGTCATCTATAGAGTTGGTCGGCGTAGGCATATTATGAATTCCTAAATTCGTAAAAAACGACAGCTAGTCAGCAAATAACAACCGCTTGTTCTTATTAGAAAATTTTTTAGATGGCAAATGAATTAGCTAAGCGATAATAGCCAAGTAATTTATTAAAACTATCGTCTACTGTACTAATTATAGTATTTTTTTTGTTAAAATTAGCGGTGAAATGTAATCAGGGGCAATAATTTTCCTGTCTCGAAAAAAAATATAAAAAGGGGCGTTTTTTTATTGACATGTATATGCCCTTAAAGCACAATGCGCGTCTCTTGATTGCGGGGCCATAGCTCAGCTGGGAGAGCGCTACAATGGCATTGTAGAGGTCGGCGGTTCGATCCCGCCTGGCTCCACCAAAAATGAGGATTTATGGTTTTATTAGGCCGTATATTGACTTATTTTGGTCTGATTGTAACAGCCATATCTTTTGTGACAGGATTTTGGTTAATGTTTTCAGGTCAAGGTGAGGAATCGCAAATATTTTTTATGGCAATTCCTTTCGGTTTTGCTGTATTATTCGCGGGAGTTTCAACGCTGATATTATTTTCGCCGAGAGACCCAAGAGAGAGTGAAAAAAAGTAAACAACGTCCCTATCGTCTAGTGGTTAGGACACCGCCCTTTCACGGCGGTAACCGGGGTTCAAATCCCCGTAGGGACGCCACTTTTTCACACTAACATTATTGAAGAATTATTTATTGTCCCTATCGTCTAGAGGCCTAGGACACTGCCCTTTCACGGCGGCAACCGGGGTTCGAATCCCCGTAGGGACGCCAATTCTTTACTGCATGCGTTACATTTTTCCTCTATTAAAACACTAAAGCCTGAGCATAAAGCTCATTTTTTATCTGTCCATAATCTTTATGTTTTTCATCGATCATTCCTAATCGAATCAATAAATCAATATTCACCAAATTGCAGTTATCTTTAAACACAGCCGTATTTTCGGTACGCTCACGTAATTGATGCAAAGACCATAATTCGAAAGACTCCACTTCACCATCAGTATTTCGTGGGACAAAATCTTCAGGTAACCACAAATCATACACATATAGAGTATCTGGATTGATACCACGTGAACCCTGCGAACAATAATGCAACTCTGCGGTAAGCTCAGCTTTTCTGGCAATTTCTAGTGGAATATCGGCTTCTTCTTGACATTCTTTGACGACATTATCGATCAAGCTAATACCAAATGGTTGTCCACCAGCTACGACTTGATCAAGCATTCCTGGCCAAAAAGGTTTATCCAAAGCGCGTTTTGCAATCCAGATATGTGTTTCACCATCTTTATCGACTAGACCATTGATGTGCACACCAAAACTTTTTACCCCAAAGTAATGTGTGCTCGCACGTTCAATCAATAACCGGGGCTTTTCTTCAAAGGCCTTAACAATCGGATAAAGTTCATCCACCCAAGTATCAATGACCCCTTGTTGATGTAATGCCCACAAAACAGGTTGGATAGCGTCTGATCTTGCCTCGACAGTATCTAAGGATTCATGAAAGCTTAATTTTTGGTCCGAAATATTAAAAACATCATCATGTATTTCAAGATGTTTCAGAAAAGATTTCTCAGTCCAACCTAATTGCTCATCTTCAATATAGAAGGGGATACATCTCTCCAGGTCGTATTGATTGCACTGTCTGATTCGATCGAGATAACTCATGATTTTTGCTCCAGCTTTTGAAGATAGTCTTTAGGGCGAATGGCGACGACACAAGTGACTTCTGTACACATCTTGCCATCCGTTCGATACAAACCATAAGTAAATGAGGGCGTGCTCCGGCCTTTGGTTTGCAATTCATGACCAATTTTTTGTTTTAGCTCCGTAGGAAAATCAAATTTCAAAGTCAAATCAGAATGGCCCGGTAAACGGAAATCAACTGCAAGATGACGTGTCCAGACGTGGTATTCAGGAAACATCTTAGAGCATGCTAACGGTGCAATAGGGTCAGCCAGTGAGGCCTGGAAGCCTCCAAACATGGCACCTCCCATATTTTTCGCAATCCATGTTAGTGGTAAGCGAATACGAATCTTATCCCAGCTTTCAGTCATCTCGAGCACTTTTAAACGCATCATCCAATACGGCGGATACAGTTCGAAACGCTTCTCTTCAGGCAGAAACGCCATAAAACGTCGTGAAAAAGTGATGGGGTTCTTCATAGCAATAAAGCGATTCCTCATTGAAACGTGGAAAAAATAACCACAAAGTATACGACAGATCTGTGTCAGAGACAGATCCAATTGTCTTTGCAAAGACATGGCAAACGGCCATGCAACCTATAAATTACCCGCCAGTGAGCTTGCTAATACAAATAGGTTAATATATAAGCATTATTTATTCAGGTTTTCCTATCGAGTATATCTGTTAATGCTGTTTATCAGTGTTAAACCCAGTAAACTGGTGTAGCTCTTGATAGAAGTGGTTTATGCATCTCGCAATCCAAGGGCTTTGGTACGACTATGACTTTTGCCTGAATAAATTTTTAAAAATAACTCGATACGTAACGCCATACCATGAATTCACTGCTAACTAACAAACTGTTTCTACTCATCCTCTGGTTGTTTGTCTTCTTGCCACAGAGTACTCTCGCAGAAATTGCCAAACCTATCGAGTTACCTGCTACCCAATCAGAAGCCTCTGAGGTTCCAGCAATAACAACCAATGCTCCTATATGGAAAAACCTAAAAACCGAAGACCTGTCGATACCTGATAACAAAAAGACAGATGAGGGTTTCGTAAAGCCACCACCAAACAATAAACTTCTGATTCGTGCTAGTGCTACCACCATTGCAAGAGGGGATAGCATTACTTTTTCTCTTGAGAACAAGGAGGAGGGCGTTCGCTATTTTTGGTTGATTGATCAGCAAAAAAGCACATCCAGTGAATTTGTTGTTGATACATCAGGTTTAAGTCCAGGGAAACACCGTGTTCGTGTCACTGTCACTGATAAAGATAAAAATCAGAAGCATGCTGCTGCATTCTTCACTGTTGAGAAACGTGAGTTTGATGAAAACGAAAGGGTTAATGAAAATACCGCTGAATCTGTAGAAACATCTAAAGAAGATGCTGAAAAAAGCGACCCATCAATTGAAACTGAAAGTAAAGCAGTCCGCATTGAACCTGTCATCCTTAGAGTTAAACCCGGCGAAGTCGCAACCTACATCAGCTCTAAAAGCGCTGTAGATGGCTATAAGCATACTTGGACTTTTCAGGACATTAATAGCTCTGAAGAACAATTCGAAATTGCTACAGGCGTCGTTGCCCCAGGTAACTATCCCATAAACCTTGAGATTAGTTCTCCTGAAGGAGAGATGTCGACAGCTACAGCCTCTTTAGTGGTTCTCTCGGAAACAGAGCAGGAAAAAACGATGCCTGATTTTCGTGGCATCACCATTAATTCTTTAGAACAACAATTAACTGAAAACAACCTCCGAAAAGGCATCATCAAAACACAGCCGTCGAACGATAAAATGGGTATTGTCATTACTCATACGCCAGCTGCGGGTGAACGCATAGAAGAGGGTGGAGTTGTAAATTTCACGATTGGCGTTGCCGCTGATGCAAGCACTCCCAGTCTCTTAGGCTTGACTCGTGGTGGTGCGAAAGAAGCCCTTGATAAAGCTGGTTTTACCCTCGGGAAAGTCACTGAAAAGCCAGTAGCCAATCAAATAGGTCTGGTGGTGGAGCAACAACCTCAACCCGGTATCAGCATTAACAAAGGCGCTGCTGTTGATATTAGTATAGGTGTTCTAATTAGAGAAAAAGTTGTAATCAATATTAAACCCAATGCTGCGGAGGTTACCCAAGGCGATGAGCTGCGTTATCTATTCAATGAAGCCATCTCAGGTGAACATATTGTTAAATGGAAAATCGACGAGCAAGAGGGAATAGGGCCTGCCTTCAATGTTGACACCAAGGCACTGAAAGCAGGGAAGTATACCGTTACAGCGGAAGTGTTCCTAGATGAAGATATCGTTGCAAACGATAGTGAAATACTGGTTATTAATGCGAAGGATATAGTGATGCCATACCTCACTGATCTGACGCTGGAAAAAGCACAGCAAAAGTTGGCCGACTTAGGTTTAAAAGTCACCACTATCGAAAAAAGAGAAGCGGCTATCAGTGAAGCAAAAGTTATCTATCATACCCCTGAATTTGGTGAAAAAATAACGGCAGGCACTGATATAACGCTTAAGGCTGTTGTACCTAGAAGTACTCCCAATATTTCTTTGGTGCTAAGTAGCGATAAAACAGAAGTGCGGGCAGGTGCGGCAATCACGCTCGTCTCAAAACTAGAAGGCCTTGAAGATACAAGTACGGTTCATTACGTCTATAAGATCAATAATAAAAAAAAGGCCAATATCCGCCCTGAGCTAATATGGATACCTGAAGCAGAGGGCATCTATAGCATCGTCGCTACTGCCTATAATGATACAGGTCTGATTGCAGAGTCTTCACCACTTGGCGTTCGTGTTGGCAATGCTTGGGAGGCGCCCAAAGCGATTATTACCCCTGAAATCATTACAGCCACACAAGGTGAGCGGGCTGAATTTGTGAGTACCTCCACCTATGATGTAAACACCACACTTCAATACCAATGGAACAGCACAACTGGACACAGTGGTAGCAAAAAACAATTCAGCTTTTATACTACAGACATTCCTGCTGGCACCTATGACGTAACCTTAAGTGTTACGGATGGTGAAGGTAATATCAACGAAACGACCAGCAGCCTGGCCGTAATGGAAAAAGCTAGTAAAGAAGCTACTAGCATTCTAAGCAATGCTAATAATAATGCAGCCTCAAAAACAGCAGCAAGCAACAGACCGCTATTTAATCAAGAGAAGCCCGTTACGCTTAAAATAGAATCATCAAGACAGTTTGCAAATGTTGGTGACGACGTTCATTTCAACATTATTGCGAACCCACCTGGTAACTATAGCTACTTCATCAGCACACAAGATGAAAAAGATTTAGGCTGGACTGATTCAACACATCACACTCACAAGTTCAGTGATTATGGAACCTACAGAGTGGTTGCCGCACTGAAAAATGGCGAGAAAGTGGCTTACAGTGATAGCATCATGATTTGGGTATGGTCGAAAAGCTTGATCACATTGATTGGTGGAATCGGTCTTGGTTTATTGTTGTTATTGATGTGGTGGACACGCCGTAGTATCCCTAATGATAAACCCGTCAAAAAAGAACTAGCAGTCGGTAGAACCAGTCCCATTATTGACCCATTGATAGATGATGAAGAAATAAAGAATGATGACGAACTGGTTTCAGAAGCGATCAAACCGATTGAAGAAACTGATATTCATACAGAGAAACGTACAGTTGACAAAAACTCCGTAAGCTCTGTACTGATGAGAGGGTTGATTCAATTCATATTGGGGCTTGGACTTTCGGTGGTGATAATTTACTTCATCCTAAAGTTTATTAGCTAATACTACTAAACACCCACCAGCTT
>CACVAY010000095.1 GCA_902727985.1 uncultured Thiotrichaceae bacterium
TCTCATGCCCTCCATAGACTGCTTCCCAGATAGCAAAAAACTCAACAGAGCGTTTGGCATAATATTTGTAGCCTGCAAGTAGTGCATCTTGATCGAGCTTTTGCGCGATACCCATTTTTTGCATATGCTCGTTATGCACAAAGTTCGCATTCCAAGCTTCATTGGTATACTCGATATAGGGTGTTAGTTTGGAGGATAAGTGTTCTTTAACATATTCGGCAAATTGTTGGATGTAATGATCATCTGCAGAGTGAGGAACATTGAGCCAGGGATCAGCATTCAGGATATTGGCGAGTTTAATCTGTATCTCTAATGGTGCTCCACGAGCGCCATAAATACCGCCCCACGTAGCCTCTTGCATATTAGGACGTTCTTCCCATTTCGATGAAGGATTACGCGTAATTCCTGACATCGGCATAAATCGGATGACGCCAAAGTCTTTCATGAAATTCAGATAGTCGGGGTTAAAAGTAATTGATTTATAATGTGTTCTGAAATCAAGAAAGTCAGAATTTTGGCAAGTCGAAGCATCACTGACTTGTCTGAAGGGGTTATCGCTACAGATGCCGCCTGGCATCAAAATACGAATGTTTTTTAGAGGCTTAGCTGGATTGGATTGAGTAATTTGTAAGGCAGCTGTCATAAACCCGTCTTCACGTGCATTGAAGCGAATGGTATCGATGCCTGCTTCACGTGTTACCACTTCTACATTGTGAAAATATTCAAGCTTGCCCTCGCCATCATAAAGTACATGAAAGTCACCTTCTGGTAATGCTGCCAAAGCAATGTTTCTTAGAAAAAACACACCTGCTTTTCCTCCATTCAGGCTTTTTGGCCACCCTTGAGAGTCATATTCGACTTCCGCTGATGTTAGGCAGGGTTTATCTTGCGCACGGCATCGAATGTTTTCATGGAAAGGGGTGGCTACCCTGAATAAATCAACAAATGGGATACTTGCATCTTGTTCAAACACTTCGTTGGTATTGATACCTAATGGTGACTCTCTGCTTTGTGTAGCAGGATAGTGAATAGTTGGTGTTAAGATTTCAGGTGTAGCCTCTTCTACAGGGGCTTTTGTTTGAAGAGTATGTTGTATAGGTGTAGGAGAGGAGGGGTCAGTTATACTCGTTTCTTTTTGCCAATTGACCACAAGTAACCCTGTAAGAATGGCTGGAAGTAGTGCTAGTAAAAAGGTCATAGGTGAGCGTATTTTCATTAGAGTTTTATCAAGAGTAGCTTGGATCGAATTATAAGTAGTGCTACGAGCCCTTGTCTAATTATTCAGGATTATTAGAGAGAATAAAAAAAGCCTCGTAAAAACGAGGCTTAACGTTGCGAGACTTATGTCAATTTAATCATCAACAGTTGCACGATAAGCGTGCCAACTGGCATGTCCAATAATAGGTAATGTCACTGCCAAGCCTAAAAAGAATAAGATAAAGCCAAGATTGATCATAGCGACTATGATAATAGCCCATACGAGCATGGCGATCGGGTTTTTCATGACCACGCGCAAGCTTGTGATAATGGCGGTTATAACATCAACTTTTCTATGAATAATCATAGGAATAGCAACAACGCTTATAGAAAAGGCAAGTTGTGCAATAAAGAACCCAAAGAAGGTAAAGAAGGCTACAAATTCAAGGCTAAATTCCATTGAGAATATTGCTGAAACACCCTGAGTGATTAATTCGAGGTTCCCAAAATATACGCCAGCGATGAGGGCTGCAATACGCATCCAGATCATCATCAAAAAACCAAGAATGACGATGAATAAGCCTAGGTTCAATAAATTACTTTTTATATGTACAACGGAGTCGAGTAAACAAGGCTTTTCACCTTCCTCGATTTGCCAGCTCAGATGGTAAAGACCAACGGCAATAAAAGGGCCTACCAAAAAGAAGGCGGAGATAAATGCCATTGAAAAGATGGGATTCTTAGAAGCCAGAAAGATAACTGCCATGCCAACGACGGCGAAGATAAGGCCGTAGAGCATGCTGGGTAGAAATGATTTCTTGTAATCAACATAACCTTTCTTTAACCAATCTAAAGGTGCTCCAGGAGAAACTTTACGGATAGTGATAACGCGGGCAACAGAATCTTGTGTAGTAGCAGTATGAGTTGTGGCCATAAAACCTCCATTTTTTATCGGTGAGTAGGTATTTTCAATTTACAATAATAGTGTAAATACTCGGAAAAATTCAGAAAATAAGTAACTATTTTATTGAAAATTGGTGTTTAAAGTATCCGTCTGATATCTCTATGTAACTTTTCGCTCAGTGGAAATAGTGAGGCTGAAGTCTTGCTAGCTTTACCTTGAATAAAAGCATAGATGTATGCCCCCTGTGAACAAAGTTACAGCCAAAATACAATGCTTTTAGAAAAAATGCTAACTAATTAGTATTGTAGATTATTCTTATATTGTAATACTTGAGTGGGTGCTTTTTTAGTTCTTAATATCTTTTTCCAGGTTTTTAAGACGTTTAGGTGTGCCAATATCACGCCAGTCCCCAGTGAAGTGTATAGCTGATACCAAGCCATTATCCATGGCTTTGAACAGTAAGGGAGCGAGAGGAGTCTTCTCAACAGGTAGTGAGCTGAATAGTTTAGGTGAATAGAGACCAATTCCACTGAAAGTCAGCTTGTTGTCACCTTCAGAAAAAGAGCGGCCATTCTCAAGATGAAAATCGCCAGATGGATTGTGGGCAGGGTTATCGACTAAAATCAGATGCGCTAAATCGTTATCATCAAGTGTTAATTCTGAATAAGGATAATCACACCAGATATCACCATTAACAACGAGAAAAGGTTGGTCTTCAAGCAGGGGAAGCGCTTTGATGATCCCCCCGGCAGTCTCTAAGGCGCCGATATCCTGCTCATCAGAATAGCTAATTTTTACACCGTAAGCAGAGCCATCACCGAGCCTCTCTGGAATTTTCCAACCTTTCCATGCAATATTGATGACGAAATCAGTGATGCCTGAGCGTTTAAGGCGTTCGATATGCCAAAGTATTAGTGGTTTTCCTGCGACTTCCAATAAAGGTTTGGGTAGATTGTCCGTTAACGGGCGCATGCGCTTGCCATGCCCTGCAGCTAAAATCATCGCTTTCATGCGGATATCTCATTAGTGCCGATGTATGCAGGAATGTTGTGTCGATCAAATAATGCTAGCAAAGCCTGCATTTCAGGGTATCGACGAGCAACGTCCAAAACATAGCTAAGGGTTAATGGTAGGTCATTGAGATAGTCTATTTTTCCATCGCGATGGGCAAGTCGACAAAAGATACCAAGCACTTTGATATGTCGTTGTAAGCCCATGATATCAAGATTCTTAAGGAAGCTACTATCATCAATATCAGAGATGATAGTAGCAGCTATAGCTTTATCTCGAAATTGCAAAGCCCATGTCTCCACCTGAGATTGAGGCCAATGGATGTAACAATCCCGAAGTAGCGATACTAAATCATAAGAAATAGGGCCTGATACCGCATCTTGATAATCAATCACTCCAGGATTTCTTTCAGAGGTCATCATAAGATTGCGTGAGTGATAATCACGGTGAACAAAGTGTGTGGACGGTTGTTGAGCAATCTCCTGAAGAATAAAGCTAAAACTTGAGGCAATAACAGATTGTTCATTTTCTGTCAGCTCGATATCAAGATGGGTTTTTAAAAACCACTCAGGCATTAACAGTAGTTCATCATGCAGACGTTGTTCGTCGTAAGCTGGTAGCGAAGTGATATCCGCTTCCTGCATCTGAATAAGAGCATCAAATGCATCGTGGTAGAGAGCATCGGCAGAACTGGCATTGAGCTTATCGAGGTAGGGCGTATTGCCGAGGTCTTCTAAGATGAGGAAACCTCGTTCGGTATTTTGAGCGATTATCTCAGGAACATGTGTAGCCGTTTTGAGCAATACATTCGTTATATCAATGAACGGCTGGATGGCTTCTTTTTCAGGCGGCGCATCCATGGCGATGAATGTTTGATTATTATACGTAACGCGGAAGTAACGACGGAAACTGGCGTCTGCCGAGGCAACTGCTAGTTGTGCGTCCTTCCACTCTAAATGTTCTTGAACCCAACGGGTAAGTTCTGCAAGCCTTTGATCCATATCTATCATGTTTTCTTTTAGTTATTCCGCGCATAATAAAGGATTTATGGGTGACTCAAAACCATTTCATCATTTAAATTTTAGAAAATGCTCATAACTCCCTCTTGTTGCTTCTAAAGAAGCGTCTATAATTACAAATCCTCACAGATATACCTAGTGCCATATAAAGGAGTCACAATGAACATTTTGGATATGCTTACCAATAAAGATAATGCCGCTGTTATTGGTCAAATTGCGCGCCAATTTGGTTTGCCAGAAGATAAAGCAAAGGAAGCAATCGGTGCATTGGCACCGTCACTAACACGTGGCTTACAGCACCACACAAAAGAAAATATAGGGGTTGATGATCTTATCGAGGCCTTGAATTCTGGTAAACACTCTAAATATCTTGATGAACCAGAGCGCTTAGGTAAAAAAGAAACAGTAAAAGATGGTGAAGCTATTCTCGGACATATTCTAGGTAATAAGGAAGTGAGCCGTAGTGTTGCCAAAGATGCGGCAGCAAAGACGGGGTTGGGATCAACGTTAATGAAAAAGATGCTGCCTGTTGTGGCTTCTATCGTCATGGCACAACTGGGCAAGAAAGTGCTTGGTGGTACAAGTGGTGGTCCGGCAACACGTTCAAGCTCAGGTGGTTTGTTAACCTCATTACTTGATTCGGATAATGATGGTTCAATGATTGATGATGTATTGGGCATGGCCTTTAAAATGGCTTTCCGTTAGATTTTTATGATATGTCAAAGAAATGTATGCTTGTTCTTAAGGAAGCTCTGATTAAGTCTACTTTTTTGGAATCGGGGTTTCACTCCCGCCCTTCGTAGTTTATCTTCAATACGTTAGGCGAGGCTAAAGCCACGGTTTCAATATTGTTTGGACTTGATCAGAGTCTCCCTAAGTTAGTTTTATTTAAGGCTATTATCAAACCTCCCTTTATATCTATTATGTCTGCAAGCTGACATTGAGGGGGGGGGAGTTTCGCTTGAAATAACCACTGATAAGGAGATCATGAAAAAAATCCCATCATGTGACACCCTAAGTGGTTAGAGTTAGGTTTGTGTATTGGATGTTGACCAAGAATAATGATTATAAGAATCACTGGGGTACTATAGATGGAATCAATATTGCGTCTGTTTTCATTATTGTTTTTTGTAATGCTCATTTTCGGGCACTCTTCATTGATGGCTGCACAACTTATTGCAGGAAGTCAGACGTATACCAGCACCTTTGGTGGTGGCTATACAACTGTATCACTCACACCCAACTTCACTACTACCCCAGTGGTATTTGTGCTCCCAACGACCGACGGATCAAACCCGTCTAATGTCAGAATTCGTAATGTCACGACATCTTCTTTTCAGGCTTCTCCTACAGAGCCTCATCGAGAAGATGGCCCTCATATCGCCATGCAAAGCAGTTCCATTTCAGTCGACACTGGTAACTACACGCTGCCTGATGGAACTAAATTTGAGGTAGATTCCGTTAGCTCAACGGCTCAACAGTTTGGAACAGGCAACACTGCGGGTACCTCTACTTGGCAGCAAGTCACTTTTAATGTTCCCTTTAATTCTGTACCTATTGTCGTTGCTACCCTACAAACGATGAATAATGAGGTAGGAGAAGGAGGTCAATTACCGCCAGAAGTCTCCTCACTACCATTCCTCGATGTTGCCATACGTAATATAACTACTACAGGCTTTCAGATAGCGATGGAACGCTCCGAAATTGCCGACGGCTCCGTTGTAACACCTGAAACTATAGGCTATATGGCAATGGAAGAAGCAACGGGAAGCTTTGTTGACGACAATAACAATACGATCGTTTACAAAGCGTTTTCATATAATGGTGCACGAGGCTGGAGTGATAATTGTATAAGAGGTAACTTCCCTGGCGGTGCTTTTTCATCGACACCTATCGTAATGGCGAGTAAGCGCAGCAGAAACAACCCTGATGGAGGGTGGGTTAGACGCTGTTATTTAAGCACAACACAAGTCGGTATAAAAATTGATGAGGATAGGGAAACAGAAGGGGATAATGAAAGAAGTGTCGCAGTAGCTGAGGCTGAATCCGTTAGTGTGTTAGCCTTTAGTCGAAGTTTTGTACTAGCCTTTCTCAATACTTATGTGCCAGTTTTTGACGTGTCGAAGCAATTAACCACCTTGTCCGATCCAGCAAACCATACAAACAACCCTAAATCAATACCAGGTGCGATCATTGAATATGCCATCACTGTTACTAATACTGGTAATGGCGCAGCAGATCCGAATACGTTCAATATTAATGATGCAATTCCTGCCAATACCTCATTGGTGGTTAGCGGATTAAGCTGTGGTGGTGCCGTACAGTTTATTGATGGTTCACCGAACAGTGGTTTGTCCTGCGGAACGGTAGAGTTTTCACAAGATGGAGGCGACTATAGTTACTCTCCAACTCCGGGCGGAGATAATAATACGGACTCATCGGTGCGCTATATTCGCATCAAACCCAATGGTACATTCAATGCAGGATCTCCTGGTTCGTCACCCAATGTAACGTTTAAGTTTCGCGTTGAAGTGAATTGAGCAGAGAATAAAGTACTTCTCTCGCAATGTCCCATCGGTATGGATAATGATCCCATTAGGAGATTTATTGGCGATAAAATTTCTATCACAATAAAAAACACGCTGAATATGGATGCCCAAAAGTTTGCTGTTTTCTGGTAAAAAGGGCGTTCTGGATGCTAATTGGATTACATCCCTATGCATATAAAAGGTAGCTTCAGGATATAGTGCTGTATCGTTCGTTAATTCATCCTGATCATACGGAAGGGTTTTTACGAATATTAACGAATTGCTCTACAGTGCCACCGAACGCATACAGTAACTCGTCATCTACAGCCATACCCATCAAATCAAGGTTGTAAAGCTTAATTCTTTCAGACCCCCCATATGGGATACCGGAGGGTAGAACTCATTTTGAGACGTGCTGTTACCACATACTTCAAGAGGGGTAATAAAGCTTATGTTTGAACATTGGTTGATAATCAATTGTGTCAGAACAATGTCCTGATAAAGACACTTATTGTGTTGTTGATAGAGTGTGCATTTTCCTGAGTGATTGGTATAGGTCGATAAGAGTTCTACTGACTGGGGCATAATGTTCCTGATTAATAATTAACCATAAAGCGCGAGTATAGTCTTATTTTTATCTGTGGTTATAGTGCGTGACTAAAATAATAATATTTCTCTCGAATTGCTACCTCTTCAGTTTTTTTTAGCGATATAAATAGTATGTCGACTCCCTTTTCCCTTATGAGCCCTAACAGTCTTGGTTTGTACCTTAAAATTTGCGCGTTTCAATTGCGCAGTGAATTGTGGATCATGCCAAGCGGACCATATCGTTAATACACCACCTGAGTGTAGTGTTTTGCGAATGGCAAGTAAGCTTTGGATAGAGTACAAGTTGTTGTTATCAGCACGTGTAAAACCCTCGGGGCCATTATCCACATCTAATAAAATAGCGTGGTATGTCGCCTTTTTTGCTTTGAATAGGTCAGCAACATCACCTAAACGGACAACGGTTCGAGGGTCATCTAGCGGTCTACCTGCACATTCACCCAATGGGCCTTTATTCCACTCAATGACTTCAGGTATGAGTTCGGCAACCTCAACTTGAGAGCTAGAGGTGGTTGCTTTAAGAGCAGCAGCTAGCGTGAACCCCACACCCAAACCACCCACAAGCACCTTTGTGTTTTCAACGTTTTTGATATGCTCACAACCTAACTCAGCTAAAGCCAGTTCGGAGCTATGTACGCGACTGCTCATGAGTTCTCCACGAACACCTTTGAGACCAATAGAAAAATCGTTCCCGCGTTGCGTTAATCTCAGTTCGCCCCCATTATTGGGAATGTTGGCTGTGCCTAATAAAGTCCAAGGGTTCATGGTTTTTTGTCTAAGATGAGAAGGGGCGTATTCTTACATAATTATCATCTGTTTGGGATGAATCGTTACGCATTAACGGAAGAGTAATGGCTCATGATTTAAATTCATATGGAGAACAACCCGGCGTAATAGAGCAAGTTTACGCAATAAATAAAACCTGCCCCAGAGTAGAGCAGGTGATATTGCATTGCACGATGCCATCGTAACGAATAAGACGGTATCGAGTGCAAAGGAAAAGAGTGTGTCTTCATGCGTGAATGACACTAAGTTTGTGCGTAGAGCTCTTTTTCTTTAGCGATAAGAATGTCGCCTAAGAAGAAAAACGCTTCGCCCCACGAATCCAGGATTTCGGGAGTTGCGGCATCCCCGAGAACTTCAGTCATCGCGGCTAGCAAACTTTCACCTACCATCGGGTAATGCTCGGGTTTTACACTGGTACGCACATGGGTAGAAGCCATTTTTCCAACGGCATCAGAAAGTGCATCAAGATTGTCGATATTCATCGCATAGGCTGAGACTGCTCCCGCTAGAACTTTAGGTTGTTCATCGGGCGCAGATGAGAACATGGATTTAGTTTCGGGGTAATTTTCGAACAAAATATCATACATTTTAGCGGTAATCGTATCGCCGTATTCTCGTAAGACAGGGATAGTTGCTTTTACGGTTTCAATGGTGAGTGGTGATAGTTCGGACATAATAAATTCCTCATTTTTCAGATGACTAACATTGTTTTTTTAGTAGCAAATCAGTTGTTTTCTGGGGTTTGTGATTGAATGTAATAGGTTGCTAATGCCACCATGTAATCAACAGCACTTTTAACCTGTTCATCAGATAGGACATCGTTGCCGCCGCGAGCTGGCATCATGGTGTCACCAGGGCCAAAGAAGCCATTAATGGCATGATCATAGAGTGTTGTTTTCTCTTTAATGACGCGATCTTTCCATGCATCCGCTTCCATCGGGATAGGTGCTCCTGCCGTTCCCCATGCGTGACAGTTTTCACAGTTTTCCAACCAAACCTCCCGTCCTTTCTGAAGTTGGGGAGCGTCGAATTTGATAAATTTTTCTTCTCCCTTTTTTTCAGCACTGGTCTCAAGGCCAGTCATAACAAGAGGAGCTGGTGTTTCTGTTTCTGCTTGTGGAGCAGCAGATGTTGGGAGGGTGGTCGTTACAGCAGTACTTTCTTTAGAGGCACTATGCCCATCTTGAAGCAGCCCGCTAAAAACTAAAATGCCAAGGGTGATGATCAATAAGCATACAATAAGGATTTTTGTTGGCGTTAGATTCGATGTGTTCATACGTGCCTCTAAGAAATATTAGCCAGAAACGGGAATGCGAATAACAACCCCGCCCATAACGTCACCCAGCTTAAAGTCATCCTTAGGTGTGTCTTTATGCTCGTTGTGACAAGTTACACACACCGGTGCAACGCCCGTATCCGCATAGATCGCGGTAAAGTATTTTTTTCCACCCAGTTCTTCCTCGGTGTAATAGTTTTTGCCTTTGTTTTCCGCGACGAATTTCAGCCCTTCTTTTTCCGCGTCTGTTTTAGGCGCGTTTTGTTTGTTGATCGGCCACATGGATTGCAGTGAATAACTGAAATCAACATCTGGGTTTTTTTCTGCGCGTTCAGCGACCATTTCCGCACCAAAACGGAACATTTGTGCAGGCAAAACCAGTGCTTTTTCATCGTCAAAGTGTTCACTGGCTTTAATCACTTTCTCTTTTGCTGCGAGGCGATTAACAATCTTGCGGGTATAAACTGTTCTGTCAGAATCCATCACCATGTGTAAGGCATCAGCCATGGCTTTTACAGACACTTGAGGTTCTGCCGCGTCTTTAGCCATGGTTAAACCTGATACGGTAATAACGGTCGCGCCAATACCGGCTGCAAGGATGGTTTTCATAAAAGGACGTTTCATTGTGTTCTCCAGTTGTTGAGGTAAAAATGCAGTGAGTACCAAAGCAGGGTATTCAGATGAGGAGGATCATTTAAATGCAATGACTCCAGTACTTACTACAAGCTGTGAGATGCGCTTTCCATCTCTAAGCCGACTTGTTACCAAGTCAGCTAATTATTCTTTTGTTCATGGCGTTTTTGATCTTCTTTCGCGAAATCGACGCTCTTCGTTTTGAATGTTGGCTGCCCGTTGAAATTGTTGTTAATCAATGTTGTGTCGGAAATGGCATTAATCGAAAACTCCAAACCATGGCAATGTAAACAGGCAGGCCGGAGCATCTTTTCATTCGGAACAAGCGTGGCATTCTGGTTGTGACTGACCACTATCCGACTCATCCAGTCGTTCACATCAGTGTCAATGCGTGGCATGTGGCAACTTGCACAACTCACACCACTGCCTTCGGGTAATTCCCCGCTTAATTCTTTCTGCCAGAGTGCATAATGGGGAGAGTCTTTGTAGGCAAGGCTGTGTTCATCCGCGTGGCAGCCCAGGCAGGATTCGACGGCAGCGGCTTTCACATCAAAATGATGTGCCGCATGGCAACTCATACAATCCAAAGGTTTATCAGCGCTGGTTTGATGCATGGGTAAACGGGCTAGTTGCGGTGTCATTGGGCTCAACTCGGACGCTAAACGCATACCATGTTTACCTTTTTTAAAATGTTCGACTTCCATGTCATGACAGGTTGCGCAGCTTTTATGATCTGGATGAGAGTTCCAGTTGTTATCGGCGTTATCTGCAGGGAGTGAAGCTGTTTGATGACAAGCTTCGCAGGTGACACCTGATTTAGCATGGGCGGTTGCCAACCAGTCTTCCATGATGGCTGCATCCCCGTGGTGCTCTTTTGCTACATCCACATCTTCTTTGGAGAGTGGTTTTATGGGGAACTGGTCGCGGGGATATTCAACCAATTCCTCCAATCGTTGCGCGTAGTCTTTAATCGGTAATCGTTGTTTCTCCAAATGAACAGGCTCATCCGCATGTTTCACCAAAAAGTCGGTATAGAGCGCCCGATTGTTGTGGTAGTTATGACAACCCGCATCGTTACAGCTCATAAAATCCATTTCTTTATGGCTAGGGCGATCATTGCCAATATCAGCATGGCAGTGCACACAAAAATCCTTGGGTTGCGTATAACCCCCTTTATGCGTTATTCCAGGACGATGTTCGCTATGACAGGTCTTGCATTGCGTCACGTCCAGCTTTTCTAATAAGGCTGCGTTACGTGGATCAGTAAATTTGGCTTTAGGATGTGAGTCGAATGGTTTCTCACGGTCATCACCGTGGCAGCTCTCGCAAGCGTCTTGGAAGTCTTTTTGTGTATTAAAATCCTCGGTGTGGCAGGTTTCACAAGCGACACCAATTTGATGATGCCCACTGGTCAGTGGCCCAGGCATAAATAGCGTTTTGTCCTCACCTTTAAAGAGTATGAAACCTAAAAACACGATGATTAACACCGAGCTTAAAGCCCATAATATCCAATACTGATGTGTCGTTGCCTTCATTTATTCTTAGCCCTTAGAAGTAATAACTTTTAAAAATATGAAAGCCTAATAACGTAGGTATTGGCCAAAAAAGAAGAATATGCGTCCAAACAGAGGTGCGACGTAGCTTTGAAGCCAACATCGTTGGAATAAGATGCTCTTTCGAAAGGATGACACTGGCGACAGCACCAACCAGTAACAAGCCAGAGAACGTCAGCATCAAAACCAAGTTAAGCCCAGATCCAAGACGAAAGCCTGTGTGTAAGAAGATGACCGCAAAAATCAAGGTGCCAATCGCAATATGCGCAAGCCGCCAACTCGCAAAACTCCCAAAGGAAAAGCGTTTAATCCGTTTCCGAAAAGAGAGCAGGGCAATCAGCACCGAAAGCGCCAATAAGACGTACCCCGTGATTTGCTTGTTTAGAGAGATTCTCCACAGATCATCCAATTGCCATGAGGATTGAACAGAGCCTGCATAAGGCATCGCAGGTAAAACAAATAATAAGAAGCTAGCGATGATGGAAGCGATGGCCAGCGCACTAATCAGAAATGACATTCGCACAGCAGGACGTGGTGCATCCGATTGGGTCAGTTCGTGTATGAGGGGCTGACAAGAGCCACAAACCGAAGATGCGCCCGTTGCTTTGCATAAACTCTCCGTGGTGACATTGCCCGCTTTGATCGAGTTGCTTAAAGTGCCACGCGTTATTCCCATGCAATTACAAACAGTGGCATTGGCAGGCCACTCTGCGATGCTTTGTTCTTCCTTGTCCTTCCACAGCTCGCCATGGAGTACAAAGTGTTTCCTCTGCCAAGGCCAGATATGACGCTGTTTCGCGACCGCTTCTTGAATACGGTTTTTCGCTTTCCACGGACCAGTAGAGATAGCGCCAATCAACCGCCCATTAAAGATGACTAACTTGCGATAAACATTGTTTTTAATATCACGGTAAATGTACTCATAACTGGAAGAGACGTAGTCACCATTTTCCCCCATGCTGAAAACAGGATAATCCAGCACTTTAAGATTGGTAGCCGATGTAGAGCCCACATATCGGGCATCAATGCCATCTAAACGATTGGCTAGAACAGAAGCTTGTTCATACCCTGGTGCGACAATGCCATAGGTTTTCTCACGGTGTTCCGCACACTCGCCAATGGCATACACATGGGGTTTATTCGTGAGTAAGTGATCATCGACTTTAATGCCGTTACCAACATGAATCCCTGCATTCCGGGCTAACTCAATATTGGGTTGGATGCCCGTCGATAAGATGACCGTATCGCATTCAATGATCTCACCATCCGCTAATTCAATGGACTCCACTTTAGTTGTGCCGTGGATCTTCTTAACGCGTTGGCTGGTATGGACTTCGATATCGATACTGGCAAGATAGCGTTCAACAAAAGCCGTCGCATGATCATCCAACTGATTGAACATCAAACGTGAGCTATGTTCGATACAGATAACCTCAGTATTAAAGCGTTGCATGGCATGAGCGGCCTCAATACCCAATAAACCACCACCAATCACAACCGTCCTGCGACTACTCACTTGCCGCCCAATTAGCGCCTGAGCTTCTTGCATATCTCGGAAGGTAAACACATTCTGTAAGTCCACCCCATCAATACTCGGAACACGCGGTTTAGAACCCAAGGCCAACACCAACTCAGAGTAATAATGCACCTCATCATAGCTATCGACGACACAGCGATTCTCCGTATCAATCTCGACAATCGGGTTATTCCAGTGAGAAACAATGTAAGGGGTATTGGGTAATTCGAGGTTCTTGTAGAGAGAGCTTTCTTTGGTTGAGCCTGAGAGAAAATCCGTTAATTTAACCCGATTGTAAGGCTGCCAGCACTCACCACCAAAAATAGTCATTGGTGTTTCAGGCTGTTTTTCCGCTAATTGATGAGCGCAATAAATACCGACAGGCCCGGCGCCGACAATGATCACCGATGATTCATGCGGGTTTTTTAACGGAGCAGTTTGTCTCTCTAATGCAGCAACCATAAATGTTTCTCCAAAAAAAAGGCGCTATACAGCCCAAGCCAAAAATCGACTTGGTTGTATAGCGCCTTCGCTATAGGTAGTAAGCAACAATGCCTACTACAATGTAATGTTAGAACGTGTCAGGTGGCTATCAATAGCCAGAACCGCATCATTGCAGTTAAATTAACAGTCGCTGTTAATGTTCTGTTAATTCTAAGGCAAGGTTTGTGCCAGTTTTTATGAATGGCTGAGATATCGGGTTTTCGATAAGTATTTTGTGTGGAAAATAATCAAAGTCTAGGTTTGGTTGAAGGAGATGAGAATAATTTGGTGCAGCATTTGGCGTATGTAGTGCAAAGAGTTTTTAAATCGTAAGCCCTTAATCAGAGTTTCCTATTTCTAAGGTGGTTTTATTTTTCAGGAAAAGGGTAGCGTCACACTTTTTCTGATAGTTAATTTTAACCCCTTTAGCTATTGAACCTCTTGCTTTAATGGTATATATTTTTGGTATATATTGAAAAGGTGCGAAACAATGGCAGCAATAGCAAAGGTATTTATGAATGGCCGCAGTCAGGCGGTGCGTTTACCTAAGGAGTATCGGTTTGATACAGACGAGGTTTACATTACCAGACAAGGTCAAAGTGTGATCATTACAGCCAAACAACTGGGTTGGGATGATTTTTTTGATACAAAACCTGCGTTCGGTGATGACTTCCTGAAAGATCGAGAGGACACCGAACCTCAAGAAAGAGAATTCTAGCCCTCATGTACATGCTGGATACTGATACGTGTATTTATATTTTAAAAAACCGCTCAGATAAACTTCGACACAAATTCAATGCGATCAAAAATATTGGTATTTCTTCCATTACTTATGGAGAGTTGTGTTACGGCATAGAAAATGGAGAGCCTTCCTTAAAAAAAGAGCGTAGGAACCAATTGAATATGTTCACACAGCGACTCTATATTGAACCTTGGGATGAATCTGTTGGTCAACCTTATGGCTTAATCAGAACTCATTTGAGCAGAGAGGGTAATCTCATTGGCAATAATGATCTGCTAATAGCAGCCCATGCTTTTAGCTTGGGAGCAGTCTTGGTAACGAACAACGTCAGAGAATTTGGTCGAGTACCTGATCTCACAGTCGAAAATTGGCTGGAGTAAGCAAGTTAACAGATATTGATTATGACCAGAACACCTGATGGAATTTTAAGGGTAACGTCCTCTTTTTCTGCGTAAGTAAGGATTAATTAAGGTTTGATAGGGCACTCCTGCTTCTTCGGCTAATTTCTGAAAATAATCAACAGAATTTCTATCAAGGCTTATGGTTACAGGCTGCTTGAGATATTTCGTGTAAGGGGCCTTTTATCCTTTCATGTTGGCAAAGTTGTAATGGTCTTTCATTTTCTATTGTTCCAAGTAGCTTAACTGATTTGTCTCAAAAAGGTTGACCACGTCACACGGATGGGTAGAAAGTAATATCACGGGATCAGGTGTAATTAAATTCTCACTGAATCTAGCTCATAGGAGAACTTTTTTATTATTTCCAAGTTTTTAGTATGTCGCCCGCTATCATTTGCCAATTTAGCGATACGCGAATCAAGAACACTAAGCATATCCGTTTCCACTGACTTTAGTGCATTACGAGATACTTCAAGCACAGCTGAGCTAATAGCATTAGCCACTCCCTCCACCGCTTGATGCAATCCTATAGACTGTTTTTTCTGCTCAGCATTTAGCTTATCCTGTTCTGAAGATGCTGAGTAGATTTCATAGGCCGCCGTTGCCAATGTCACTGCTATATTTGCCTTTCCAGCCCACTTGCCAAGCGTTGAACTCCAACGTCCCTTTATGCCTGGAATTTTTAACTTTCGCAAAAGCAGAAAGCCCTCTTTAATAGTACCGCTGTCTATACTTTTAGCACCGCTGACTAAAGCACCCTCAATAGATCGACTTAACACCGAAGGCTCATCAGCACTTTCGGGCATGTTGACAGGAATCCCCGATAAACCATCAAGATTTAAATCGGAGCTATCGCAGTATTCACGAATAAAACCTGATGTTGAGCTAACCACTTTATCGGCTAACTGATTTAGCGCTGCTTCCAAGTCAACCTGAGATGAACTCCCTTCCATTGCTGAAACTATTTCAGGCTTAATATTAATAACTTCGCCTCTGATATGGTTTGCAACACGTGAATTTAACAGGTTATATTTTTTGACTAGCTGCTCACGCTCACTTTGAAGCTCTTTCATGGCACTATCAGATCCATCGGTAAGCTTTTTATCGATAGCGTCTAACAGCGGTTTCAGCAACAAACGATGAATGTATTTTTGCAGCCTATCCAGATAATGATGCTCAGAGTCAAATTGACGAAACCATGATTGAAATACTCCTTCAAACTCAGTGATACCAGAGTATTCTGCTAATGCTTCTTTGCCACCAAAGCGAGCTTTGATCGCTGTTTTTATATTAATAGGTATGACTGGTATTTCAGAAACCTGATTCAGCTCAATGTTATAACGCTCTGCGTAACTGACCATAATACCGTTTAGCCGACTCATAGCGACGGGCAGCTCCTCCGCACTTAGCCCATGATTATAAACAATAAAAACATGCTTTTTATCAACCAACATTTCGAACATACGCTCATAGACATCTTTAACATCTTGGTCACCTTGGCGAATCACAAATAGAATTAGCTCTGACCGTTTGACTTGGTCACTTGTTAGCGCCTCGTGTTCAATCGGAGCATTTACTCCTGGCGTATCTAGCAAGTAACAGCCATTCCACTCGTAACGGTCTGCGGTTGCTGTTTTTGGAATATCTCCTATTGCCGCAACCCCTGACCCAGACAAGGCGTTAATAAGGCTGCTTTTTCCTGCGTTATAGCTACCAAAAAGCATAATTTGAAGTAACGATTCAGCCTTCTTGTTTTCATACTCAACAGAGAAGTTGTCAGAGAATTCTTGACCAAGATATTCCGAGCTAGTTTCGAGCAAACCACTCACGCATTGATCAATTTGTTTAACCGCACTCATTAATTAAGCTCTCCTTGGATTTTTTTAAGGACTGTTCAAAATTTGTTATTTCTCTGCGTATCTGGGAAACACTCTTTCTGGACTCTCCAATCGCCTCTTTCCATACATTGAAAACATCTTCTATTATTTTGGGTAGCTTTTTGTCTAAGCTATTGAGAGTACTTTTAACAACACCGTTGGTATCAATGCCTACTTTTTCGCGCTTAGTCTCTGTCTCGACCATGTAACTTCCTGCCGCACCTCCCAAAAGCCCACCCAGAATAGCACCACCAACAACACCAGCAGGTCCCAATAAAGCTCCGGCTGCTGCACCAGCTGCAGCCGCTCCAGCACTACCAGCTGCTTTCCAAACTGTTCCCGTCACCTGCTCATAATCAATAAAAATATCGTTGAAGTCACCCGTATCTGCGTTGGTAAATGACACAGCCACCGCGTTTACTTCCTGTGTAAAATCCTCGACAATATTGGACAGCTCTTTTGTCAACCGTTGGGTAATAAAATTACTAATCCTTGAAGCTAGTTCAGTTTTTCTGTCACCATTTTCTTTCAGTTCCTCGGCCCAATCTAATACTTTTTTGTTTAGTTCGCTCTTCAAGGAAAGTAGAATCTCCTTTTGGCAAGCGTCGATGGCTTTATCTTGATCCTCAATCGTTTCTTCCAGCTTTGAAACCATCGGCATCAAATCAGCTTCTATACCCTTAAGAACAGAATTATCTAAGTAATTAATAATTTGTTGGCGGGCTTTACTCGGCTTGTATTGGGAGGCCAAGTGAATTAAATCACACATGCCTATAATTACTTCAGATAAGCCACTCGCTTTTAGGTCGATATCTTTCTGAGGTGAGTGTGTGTAGCTGTGAACAGATACAGACAGCGGGAGACGAACGGCATCATCTCCACCTAGTTTACTACAGGCTCTGGTATGCACGTCGTTCTGCTGTAGCTCTCTATTTTCTGTTGTTTTATTTCTTATGTGACTAACAATGTTACCGTCGTCATCACAATCTTCCTCCAAGGTGTCACTGCGTGTGATGATAGGCAGTAATGGCTTCCTACTTTCTAGCTCCATTTTCAAGTCGTCTAATTCTTGCACTTGACCGGGTGAAGTTGATGGGGTTAGCCATAGAATAGCATCAGCACTATCCGTAAAGCGGCGTGTCAGGTCGCCATTTTCATCGGTTACTGAGTGCAAGCCGGGGGAATCCAGCAAAATCAACTTGCCGCCTAATTCAATCCCCTGAATTTCAGCTGTTGTTTCAATAACACCTACTGAAAAATTATCTTTGGTGTCACAGATTTTGCCATTTTCCAGACGGAAAAAACGCTGATCTTGCTCAGGAAATAATGAAGCTATAAAGTTGGAGAATGAGCTTTTACCAGCATTCACTTTTCCAAACACCAAGAAAACTACTTTATCGCCAAATGCCTCTGACAAATCGCGAGAGCTTTGGCTGGCATCCCAATCAACTGCCCAATTTGAAATCATCGTAGTAATTTTATTTGAGACTTCATTCGTGACCTTGCTGAGTGGATTTTCTTTTCGCAGGCGCGACTGACTATTGACTGTGAGCTTGATTTTTTCTACAAAATCATCGCGGACTTTCATCAAATTAGCTTCATCAGCGCTAATATTTTTAAAATCATCATGAAAATCAGATACCGCTTCACTCAGACTATTTAAAGTGCTCATTCATCTCCTCCAGCATTATCTTGCCCTTCTGATAATTGTCTAGCTCATTGGTCAAGTCTTTTACTGATGTATAAAGATCTTTGATAGTTCCAACGACAGATGGCAGGGCTGTATCCATATTGTCTAGAGTTGCTTTACCGTTGATAATATTTTTTATATTCAGGATAGCGGGCTTATCTTCAATACGATATTTCAATATCAAGCCATTAGATAAGCCACCTGAATATTTTTCAAGTTGCTCTTCTCTTACTACTTTTCTCTTGGCCTCTTTAGCCTGCGATGCTCTTCTTCTCGCTTCTCTTTCCCTTTCGTACTCGTCATCTTCGTTATCATCATCTGAGGAAACTGCTGCGGCAACAGTTGCTGCGGTCGCAACCACAGCTGCTCCAATTAACCATGGAATAGGCATATTATTCTCCTTTTTTATTATATTTGGTTTGAGTAAGAAACATATTTTTCACGCGCTTTGTGAAGATTTTTCTTAAATTCAGTCTTTGTTTGGTATAAACTTTCTCGTGCTATATTTAATTCATTATCCTTATCTGAATTAATTTTCTTTAGCTCCAACCGCAATTGTTTAATTATTTTTTGTGCTTCTTTTTTTCGTAAATATCCCGTATTTTCTTTCATACTATCTAATTTTTTGAATAATAATGGCATTCCACTTACATTAACGAAAGCAGGATTAGATTCGGCTAACCCTCTCGTGTAGCGAGTAGCAGATACGCAGATCACATTTACGTCTGGCACTTGTTCAATTACTTTAGCTTTCACTCTTTCCATGTCGTCAGGGCTAACTTGATCTACTTGTGTGAGTACAAGTAAAAAAGTAGTGGGATCACCGTTTTCAATACTTATCAATTTTTGAAAGTAGTTCATCTCGCTTTTATCTAATTCACCAGATTTAACATTATGTACAAAGCACAAAATATCTGCTTTTTGTAATACAGCGTCTATTGCTAACCTGTCATCATCCCCTGCAGTATCTGCATCCAAACCAGGAGTATCAATCCAAGTCACACCGTCATGATCAATCTCACTCACGACAATCGTTTCACGCTTGTCTGCAACACTAAAATGCTCATATCCAACTACAGCATTTAGAAGTGTGCTTTTGCCATGATTGTACTTACCAAATACTGCGACCTTGGTTTCTTCAGTACTTGTGAGCAGTTCTTTCAATCTATTAAAATTCAACTTGGAGTTAGGTAATAATTCCCCAAGATACTGAATTTCCGTGTTCCAGTTTTTCATTATACAGTCACCCTAAATTTTATTGGCATATTTGCCGTTTCTTGTAATTCATTACACACCATTGCATTTTTTTTGTAATAATCCGCCAGTGACATTGAGGCGCTGGCAAATACTTGATATCCAGCATCTATCTGGCAAGCTAATGGTCTTTTCTCATATATGGTACAACCAATATGCGGTCGATAATAAGTACATGTGCCATCTCCGCGATTAAAGTCTTTCAGTTGCTCTATATTGCTGATGTTTCGACAACATAAACCACACTGTGTACATGCGTAACTCATTACGATATTATTACCATATTTTAATTAATTATAATAAATACTTGAAGTTAATGAATCCTTAATGAATTAAAAAAATCACAATTGTTTTCTTAAAATTCAGTAATTATATTATAAATGATTTTAGTATTTATAAGCGTCTGGTGTTAATAAATTCAGATGAACTGTTGGGGGGATAATCACATATGCGCCAATTTAAGGTAACTACTCATAATTCACAGGCGGCTTACTTAATCAGTTCAAGCTGTGGTGTAATCAAGAGGGTCAGACTCGCTAGATATTTCCTTGAAAGCTGCCCCTTTTTTCTGATCTATAAAATCTTAGTGATGTGTTGCTCGCCTCATGAGCGTGCGTTGTACCCACCTAAGTCGCACTAATTTGCCAAGTGCACCATTTGTACATACACTTACCCAATGAACTATGAATGGGACGAAAACAAAGCGAAGTAAAATATTCGCAAACATGGCGTAGATTTTGCCGATGCAGTTATCGCCTTAGAAGATGAAAACGCCCTTACCATCGAGAACTTTGACCAAGGGGAGCAAAGATTTAAAACACTTGGTATGGGATCTTATCTAAATATACTGTTTGTTGTTCATGCTGAACGTGTTGAGGGCTCATTCGCATCATCTCTGCAAGAAAAGCAGACTCCAAAATGATAAAACAATATTATAAAGGTGTACGCCATGACTGAAGATTTTAGCAACGGAAAGAGAGGGGCAATTGTAAGCCCTGACCCAAACAAAGTCCGTATCACAATTCGGCTTGACGGTGATATTGTCAATCACTTTAAGGAATTGGTTAATAAATCAGGTGGTGGCAACTATCAAACCTTGATCAATGATGCTTTAAAAGAGCATATTAAAAACCAAAACGAATCATTGGAGAGCACGTTACGAAAGGTTATCCGTGACGAACTTCATGAATTCAAACAGGCAGGGTGACCCCTTTTATCTTTTTATTTAAAAATATGATCCAAGCTCTGTTTGATCAACGCTAGCTTTTCCGCATAACAAATCGCCACACGGTCTTTTACGATGTGGTCTGCTTGCAGATCAACGCCAAAAGATGCTGCAATGGATTTTGCCTGATCAGCCAATGGGTGATCACCGAAAATTGAGTACACAAAACCTTCTTGCACGGGTGCTAAGTTATGCCAAGTTTGTTGATCGACCAGTGTTACCCATTGTTGAATAAAACTATCGCCATAAAAATCGTAAAAGGCATTGGATCCACGTAGGTGAACTTCGATGATTTTGTCGTCAATCATTTCCAGATTGCAAATACCGGTGTAGCCGTTCAGGTGTTGTTTTATGAAGTGTTTAATGACGGGTTGTAGGGCAGGTAGTTCTACGCCAATATGCCAGTAAATCGGGCGTTGTTTGTTTTTTTCTTCCGAGGCAAGTGTGTGCGCAAACCAAACAACATCCCCGTTTAGCACCAGACAGTCTGTACTGGTTTGTTGGCCTATAAGGTATTCACTCCAAAAGCTGCCAGGGGTATTTGGCATCGTTTCTACGCTAT
>CACVAY010000096.1 GCA_902727985.1 uncultured Thiotrichaceae bacterium
TTTACAACACCAGCGACGACGCTGATGTGTTCGTCACCGTCCTGCAGGTGCAGTGACACACCCGGCAGACCACTCTGTACCGCATTATCGGCAACAGTTTGAAGTTGATCACGCAACGAAAGAGGTTTGTCAATTGGAGAAGTGTTAGTTGAATTTGAGTTGCAAGCACTCAGAACGGTGATGGCTATTAGCATCGCAAGTGAGCGGGTAAAACTAAGGTAAGCTAACATGGGATTACTCCTGATCTAAGAAATGAACAAGATGTAACCGTACTCCAACACAGGTTAATTTTAGGTAAACACGCGCGCTGCCCTTGGATACCGGGGTAAAGTCATAACTGACATCGAATTCAAACATGGAATCGAGGTAATTCCGAAATATCGGAGAGTCGCTTCCTGAAAACACCAGACACCAGACACCAGATTTGACAATAACTCGTATTAAAACGGAGCTTAGTCTTTGGTTGGTTATTAAGGCTTCGTTTTTGTTGCTCTGTGTGCTCCCTTACTTGCTCTATTTAGCAATCAACAGACTTTAGTATTTTTATATTTTGGCATTCAGCCTTAGTTCTAAAGTCCACTCATTAGAAAAAGCTTGGCTTTAACAACTTTCAGTGTGCCTATCACCAATTATTGATCAGTAAGTAAAAGTAATTGAGCAAGATCAATTTAATGATAATGATTTTCACTTACAGTTGCGTCTAATTTCTATTGATTTGGTAAATTGAGGTTTTATGGATATTTATCGAATTATGTGTCTTGCGTGCTAGTCCAACGTCAGTTATGGCGAATGAAGAAGTCACTAAAATGAATACAGTCGAGATTGTTTCAACAGCCACTCGTACTACACAGCCCATCAAGCGCGTAAGTGCATCTGTTCATGATTAGTAGCGAACTCAACGGTGATTTTATGTAAGAAATCTGGCAATCACAGCTCGCCTTTAAAGGCTTTGTCCAGAATAGAGGGGAGTAGCTCCTCAAGCTCAGCTAGATTTTTTTCACGTTCTTGCTTGATGGTAGTTAGTTTCTCCGAAACCTGTTTAATCTTCTCTTGCCACTTTAAAGGAGGAAGCCAGATGACTTCGGAGAGCAATACACTTTCTTTCAAGCGAATGCGCCTGTTTCCAGCACCTCCACCAATGCCAGTCACATTTCTTTTGAGGTTTTCCCAGACGACAGGCGCTGAAAAGTAAGCCATTAGAAATTCAGGAGTAATATGTTCACGATCACATTCAAATGTGGGGAATTCATTTGAAACGTGAGCGCCATTTAGCTCATCTGTCACGACGCCAAATGCACCTTCGTAGGCATTAAGTCTTCCATACATAAACTGCCCACTTTTTACCCGATAGAGTTTTTTTGCTTTGATCTCTGAGCCGTTCAGTGGTTCTTTAGCGAATAGCCCTTTGCCGAAGCTGTAGATGCCAAAGTGTGGGTAATGTTGACCAAATTCGACATCAACTGGGTTTGATACCTGTGTTAATACATCATCGAGTTTGGTTAGCTTCCAGCCTTGGTTGATTTTTTCTTGTTCGGTAAGATCGTTGCGGTGGGACATACTGATCAAGAGTGAAAAGCTGTCATTGTTATTACTTTCACTAAACTCTTTTGTTAATGCTATTTTGGGAAATATTTCATCCATTTTCTTAGCAACTGCTGCTTGAGCCGATAAGCTCGGCAAGTTTATTGGGGCTGAAAGAATAACATCTGGATTAATTGTTCTTCGTCGGCTTCCCATGCCCTTAGATTCTTTTTTTAAATAGTCCCAAAAAGATTGTTGCTGTAGCCACCATGCCAAATAGCGTTTATTTACGATATCACTATTAACAGTAAAAGTTGGAAATTGAGATGATACGTACTTCCCAACATGTACTGCACCAACTAAAGATATAGCACCTTCCCATCCAAAAAGTTGGCTGAAAACGATGTGATCCTCACCAAGCTGGTAAAATTTCTTATAACTTGTATCAGAACCACCAACTCTCCCTTTGTCGAATAAACCTCTCCCATAGCTATAAACACCAACCATCTCATAAACTTTTGAGGGGTCAACACTTTCGGTAATCAAGTTAAGGTTGAGAACATCACCTAGTTTATAACTTTGATTTAAAGACATATTAAGACCCTCGCAGTAAAGAGCGTATATCTTCTAAATTTTCAATAATTGTCGTCTCTTTACTGAGAATGACATTAACCAACTCTTCTGGAGAACGATACTCTACTGGTAACAAGCTTGTCGGGTTCTTCATATCTAAATTAAACACTGGCCAATAAATTCCATCCCCCAGCGCTTGTTCAGATTTCTGCTTCTCTCGCCACTCAGCAACTCGCTTTTTCTGCGCTTTAAGCTTCTTTTTCAAATCAGCAACCTGATCTGTTTCAGCCTGAATTGCCAGTGCTAGTGATTTTTCCAAATCCTTATATGTTTGTTCGGCTTTATCACCATATTGTTTAGCTTCGGTGGCATTATCCCAATGTGGCTGCGCCTTTTGGTGCGCTTCATCCAGCTTTTCTGAAAATGGCACTTTCCATGCAAAATCATTGGCTTCACGTTGATTCCACCACTCAAGGCAGTCCGCAAATTCACTGTATTGCATCGGCTTGGTTTTTGTATACTTCTTCCGTCCCTCTGGTGGTGGGATCTGGTAGTACCAAATATCTTCCGTTGGTCCAGAGCGATCAAAAAACAATAAGTTAGCAGGAATGTCGGTGTAGGGCGCGAATACGCCTTCTGGTAAGCGAACAATGGTGTGTAGGTTGTAGTGCTGAACCAACTCTTCTTTGATACGCCCAGCAACTCCTTCAGCAGATAACGTTCCATTCGGCACAACAACGGCTGCTCTTCCACCGTTATCACTGCCTTTCCCTGGACGCTTCAACTTCCGCATAATTAACTGTAAGAACAACATGGCTGTTTCGGTAGTCTGCTTATCAGCTGGGAAATTCCCTAAAATTCCTTTTTCTTCTTCGCCGCCAAACGGTGGGTTAGTCAGAATCACATCAACCCGATCTTTATCACCAATGTCTTTTAACGCTGTGCTCAAGCTATTACCTGAATCAATCTGCGGGTACTCGATGCCATGCAATAGCAGGTTCATTTGCGCCATCAGGTAAGGTAACGGTTTCGCCTCGCCACCATACAAACTGGACTTTTGTAATGCGGCATGGTGTTCAACTGTTTTACATTGCTTGCCTAGTTGCACTGCTGCTTCAACCAAAAAGCCACCTGTACCACAAGCAGGGTCAAGAACACTTTCACCTAGTTGTGGGTTGATAACTTTAACCATAAATTCTACAACAGGACGTGGCGTATAGAACTCCCCTGAGTCACCGGCAGCATCCCGCATTTCACGCAGCATATTTTCGTATAAGCGGCTAAGGGTGTGAATTTCTTCAGTTGAGTTAAAGTGGATAGAGTTAATCTTGTCGATGACATCCCGTAACAGGTAGCCGTTGATCATCCGGTTCTGTAAACCCTGAAA
This sequence comes from uncultured Thiotrichaceae bacterium, assembly GCA_902727985.1. GTDB lineage: Bacteria > Pseudomonadota > Gammaproteobacteria > Thiotrichales > Thiotrichaceae > HyVt-477. The sequence goes on from CACVAY010000096.1 coordinate 3,482, forward strand.
CACAGTGGCGATAACATCACGTCGGTCTCCACCTTCAGCACCTTGCAAGCCACGCAAATAAGTAAATAAACCGGCGCCGGTTTTGCCATTTGGCAAAGTAGTTGATTCAAGGTTTAAGAACTCAATAAGTCCATCGCCAGTGATGCCCTCAACAGCTGCCCAGTCGCGCCAGCGATAAGGTGCAGCAATAGCAGGTTGATATGTCTGAGTATCAAACAGTGCTTTAGCTTCCTGCTGTTTTTCTAGGTCATCCAAGAATTTCAGAAACATTACCCAAGTCAAAACCGGAAGGCGATCAAGCTCACCACTGAGCCCTTTATCTTTACGCATGATCTGGCGTGAGGACTTAATGATATTGCCTAACTGCTGCGCCGTAGTTTGTGTTTTTACTTGTTTTTTCGCGGGCATCCCGAGTTTCCTGTATGTGCAGAGCAATATTTAGTGGGTATAGAGCAAGTTATCCATTTGGTCGAAAGCTGTTTTCATGGGTAACACACCGCCAAATAGCTCTGCGATTTCAATGATATTGCCATGATCAGATATTGGCGCGACTTCCAAAGCACTGGGTATTGCTAATTGGCTTGGACCAAATTCTGTGTACTTGCTCAAAAGGGTTTGCAATATAGCACGGGCTTCATCGCCGTATTGGTCAAAAAAGTCGGGGTTGTTCTTTCGCAGATAATCAGCACGTTGCTTACGGGTGCGTAATGGTGCATCAAAAGCCAGATGGCACAACAAATCCAGCGGATCTGTATCATAGTGTCCAGTGACTTCCACTAAATTATCAAAGTTAAGCCACGCTGTTCTAAAATTTCCAGAATACTATTGCGTTCGACTGGGTCAGTCCATTGACCTTGTAATGCATCAAGTGAGGTGAATAAGGTGCGGATTTGCTCTTTGGTGTAATCCGTATACTGAACTACTTTAAGCTGCTTACCATCTGCATCCATTTCATAAATCAAATGTGAAGCGATTTCAATATGACCTTCATCAACATAAAACTTCTGGGGTGACTGTGGTGGTGGCTCAGGATCAGGCTTTGGATCAACAGCAGGAGGAGCATCATCCTCAGCGTTATAACCAGCAGGTTCTTCATCCACTGAATCAGAAGCTGCATCTTCATTGGCAACAGCTTCGCCCTCATCATTAATCGTAGTGACTTCTTCTGCTTCGGGATAACCATCAAAATCCGGGTCAGCAAAATTAGTGGTTGCTGAGCCGGTATAGTCAATGATGTTAAACCACATTTTACCGTAGTCCTCTCGCATACGTGTGCCACGACCAATAATTTGCTTAAACTCGCTCATCGAATTTACGACACGAGCAAGCACAACATTCTTACAGGTTGGTGCATCAACGCCAGTGGTTAGCAACTGCGAGGTTGTAAGAATAACGGGAGCGAAAGTTTCCAACTCCTGAAAATCACTGAGATGCCCTTTACCAATTTTGCCTTCGTCAGAGGTAACGCGCTCCACATAGTTTGGATAACGTTTGACTAAATCGGCATTCAAGTTGTTTAGTTCACGCCGCATTGCGTCAGCATGAGATTGGTCAACACAAAAGACGATGGTTTTAGCAAAGCGATCTGTGCGCTTCATATAATCACCCAGGTGTCGGGCAATCGCTTTAGTACGCGGCAAATGGACAATTTTTCTTTCAAAATCTTTGGTATGATATTTTTCATCGGGAATTTCACGGCCATAACGATCAACCATACCTTTATCAGGTCGCCAACCATCGGCATCTGCCTGAGTAATAACGCGGTGAACCTTGTAAGGTGCTAAAAAACCATCATCAATACCTTGGAAAAGGCTGTAAGTGTAAAGAGGGTTTCCAAAGTAATCATAGGTATCGCGGTTATCATCACGTAGTGGAGTTGCAGTCATACCAAGTTGGTAAGCAGGCTCAAAATATTCAAGAATTTCACGCCAGCTACTGTCTTTACGTGAACTGCCCCGATGGCACTCATCAATGACGATAAGGTCAAAGAAGTCCTTTGAAAACTCTCTGTAAAGTCCCGGCCGGTTACTGTCTTTGGCAATAGACTGATAGGTGGAAAAATACATTTCACGGCTTGTTAGTGCGGCCCCCTGCATTTTGTGGCGTGCATCACCAAAAGCAGCAAACGTCTTATCTTTAGGGTCATCAACTAAAACATTTCGATCGGCTAGGAAAAGAATGCGTGGCTTTCTGTGAGCACCTTCACGGTTCCAGCGGCTATTCCATAGTTTCCAACAAATCTGAAAAGCTACAACTGTTTTTCCCGTACCAGTCGCCATCGTAAGCAGCATTCGCCGTTTACGAAGAAGGATAGCCATGATGGCTCGGTTAATGGCGATTTCCTGATAATAACGTGGTGGAAATTTTAGTAGATGAGAAGGGGTTAATAGTTTTTCTGTCTTTTCCTCATCAAGATCTGTGTTTGTCTTGAGACGTTCAAACAACTCATCCGGTGTGGGGTATTCAAATATTTCCCGCTCTAGGCCAGTGAGATAATCGAACTCTAAAATCCGATGTCCATTCGTAGCATAAGCAAATTTCAACCCCAGAATTTCAGCATACTCTTTCGCTTGCTGCATCCCTTTACCCGGCTCTTCGCTCTCAGCTTTTGCTTCGACTACAGCAATTGAAAAGTCACGGGTATAACGCAATAAATAGTCTGCTTTTTTACCTTCAAGCCGTTTGGGTGCCTGACCTTTTAAATCAACTCTGCCATCTGTAAAGTATTTTTGCTCAGTAATAGAGTGCGGTAACTTTTCCCATCCGGCTGACCGTAGTTTTGGGGTGACAAAAATGCGACATGTATCAGCCTCATTGTGCGACATGGGGTTTCCTTAGCTTGCCCTTTGTATTCGATTTAACTATAAATTTGATTAAACATAAAGCACTTAACTTACTATTTGCGATTGTTGCCATCGAAGTATTGGTCTTTTCACTCTCTGCGTTTGCCGTCGATACCGATCTTTCAAAAACGGCTGTTAGGGCGCTTTTCGTCGATAATTCTTCGATTGCAGTTGCTGGATTTGTCGCACTATACAGATGACACACTGGGTGTCACTTAAACAACCTAGTATTGACTTTTCCATATTTCAATCCGTGGACATGATGGTCGAAGGTTGGCAAGTGATTGTATTGGAAAAAGCAGCTAAACAATGAGAAACCCAACACAGCGATGTTAATGGGGATAGGATTCATTGCCACCCGCATTCCCCAACCACGATTGGGTTATTACCTGATGCAACAGCATAATACCAAGCATGGCTATATCCATAGATTGATTGCTTAGTACAACAACCCCCGACTGGCTTTTGTTATCAATGCCGATATAAGCACCATAACCACCGACTTGGCCGTTGTGCCAGATGATATCTTTCAGGCCAAAGAACTTCTCTACCAGCCCTGGTTTCATCCAGCCTATAGGGGCAACGGCGTTGTTTTGTTTTTGTTCCATTTGCTTTAGTGCATCGGAAATATGGGTGTCCATATCAAAATATGCGGCAATAAATTTAAGCATATCGCTGGCGCTGGAACTGAGTGCTCCAGCTCCTGCTAATGCATTGAACGTCCAGACTGGGGCAAGTTTTCCTTTGCTGCTGTAGCCCTGAATCAGAGCTTCTTCCATTTCAGGACTCAGTGTTATTGCTGTTTGTTGCATATTCAGTGGCTTGAGTATTTTTTCCTCGAGCAGTGCTTCATACGGCTTGCCTGTTACCGATTCCAGCACGTGCGCAAGCAAACCCATTCCATAGTTAGAATAGGCAAACTTACCCACTTTATGATTTTCTTCAGTAGTCGCCAGATATGCAAAAATATCTTCAACAGAAAGATGGTGGTAAGGGTTTTCCATCAAGGAAGCTTTACCGGCCTTGTCAGTCATTTGTTTTATATGCATTTTCGGGACACGAGGCAGGCCTGAGGTATGCATGGCTAATTGCCTTAGCGTGATTTTTTTTGCTGTATCAGAAAGCTTAACCTTCGTTCCTATCAGTTCATCCAGCGTTTGCTCCAAATTCACAAGCCCTTCATCACAGAGTATTTGCAACAGCAAAGCAGTAAACACCTTAGTAATTGAGCCTATCTGGAATAGGGAGTTTCTATCAGGCTCGTGTCTACCATAACCTTTAATGTGTGTTTTGCCCTCTTTGTATACACCGACCACTAGCGAAAAGTCTTGCTTTTTACGGATGAACTTTTCGACTTCAGTATCCAGTGCAGCTTCAAGGTTGCCTTTGTCGGGAGTATGCTTAAAGCGATGATTCAGAAACCATAGAAAGGACAGTGCCGCAAGAAAAACCAGGGATAAGATGATGAGTAGGATAGTTAGTGGATATATCATTATCTCTATAGCTCCAGCTAAGGCCGTATTGACGCAAAATAGTCAGAGAGTTGATGGGTGCCCCGTTGTTCGCCCAACACATCCATCCCCAGTGCAGTCAGGAAAAACTGTGCTGGGCCATGCATAGAGCGTGGTGTTAGAAAAGGCAATGTCACCAGAGCCATACGTCTTAATGAATCGGGTAGATAGCTGATCTTGAGCGGCTTTTGTGCAATCTGAAATGCCAATATTGCCAGTTCCGTCTGGGTAAAAACTTCGGGACCACCCACATCCAACCATTGACATTCCTCATCAATCGCATCCGCTGTTGCAACAGCAAGGTCAGCACCATGCACAGGGTTAATACGATACGAGCCATCACCAAATAACCAGACTCTTCCCGAACAAGCCATTTTGTAAAAATCACGCATATCGGAGAAATAGCCTGAGGGAGCAATCACGGTTGACGCCATCGGTGCCTGCTGCAATCGTTCAACAAAAGCCTGTTTTGCAGTCACCAAGGGGACTTTTTTCATACGATCGGCATTCAGCACATGGATATAGGCAAATCGAGGAACGCCAGCCTTGAGTGCCTCCTCTAGCAGGTTGAGGTTCGCTTGATAATCCACATCCTGGTAGCTTAAGCCGTCTTTCTGTCGAGTGATTCCAAGGCTGGAAATGACCAGATCAGCGCCATCAAGTTGGCCCGCCAACGTTTCCGGCTTTGTTGCCTCTGCTTCAACCAACATCTGAGCCGGCAAGTCTAGCAATCCGGCCCTAACTTTATCTCTTACTAATGCGCGAACAAACCACCCTCTGCGAACATATTCTTTGACCAGATGCTGCCCCAAATACCCTGTTGCTCCTGCAATAAATACCGTTTTCATGTTCATCTCCCTTTGCGTGTTTCGTTTAAGCGCTATGTCGGCCACACAACCAAAGCCATCACCAACATAAGCGCAATGACTGGCGTCCATAGTCGTCTTTCCAACAGTGAAGGACTCATGGCATTCGCCAGAAACGTAATGCCAGTTATGGTGAGACTAGCCATGTAAGCCCAGTTTGGGCAACCCAGATTGACCAGCTTACTGGCATCCAGCATAGCTAGCCCCATCATGATCAAGAGTCCAGCTTGTAATAGCGCCAACCCTCGTGCCCAGCTAGGCAATATGCCCTTCCAGTAACCGCCCATGGTCAGGCGTCCCCAAGGGCGCCCCAATGCTACTCCGAGCTGCATGGATACGGGTAAGGTCACTAGAACAATATAGGCTATAGCTGCATATTCTGCATATGACACAGGTCAGTCCTCCAGTAGTTGCAATGCCGTATCAAGCGCAGCATTCTGACCAGCGCTTATCGCTTCGAGTGAGAAGGTAGACACAGCTACCTCTGGTGCTATACCAGTGCCTTCGTGATTGACCCCATCGCTATCAAAATAGACTTCGTTGGCTAACCAGATTTCCCAACCATTAGGCAATGTTTTTTCCAGTACATCCGACACCATACCTGCTGTTGTCTCACCAATATGCGTTACTTGTGGAAGGCTACGCATGGCCAAGGTAAAAACTTCAGCGGCACTGCCTGTCGCCTCACCCGTAATGAGTATCACCGGCTTTAGGTAAGGGTTATCACTGGCGGGTTCTATCCAGGCTTCCTGAACATTGGTATCCCCCGCAGAGCTGCGCGCCTGTTTGGAACCAAACAGATGACGCTGCTGCACAAAATAGGAGGCAATCGCCAAGGCCGCTTCATCCTGCCCGCCAGGGTTGCTGCGTATATCCAGAATCAGGGCATCTGTATTCGCGAGATCACTCAGAACATCGGGCATATTCGTATGCAACCAGTCCACATTTGATTGTGGATGCAAGCCATCCGCCTCAGGCGAAAAGAAAGCCATACTGTTGATCAGCAGATAGCCGATCTGCCCTTCTGCTATGGTTCCCCAAATCAAACGATCAGGGTATGCACCATCAAGCGTTTCCACACTGCCATCATCCAGATAATCACCAAGGTTCTCCCAATATTGGGCATTGAGGGCATTGGCATAGCTCTGAATATCATCGAATTCGTTTTGCAGCGAAAAACTTTCCTCGATCACACGATTGGCTCCTCTAACGCTGACCGGACGATAGACTGTCTCGCGATCGCTCAACTGCACATGACCATCATCGAGTGGCGAAAGCATTTGCGCCATCACAGCAAACAAGTCCTCATCACTCATAGCATCATGAATCAGACCTTGTGCTACACTGACTTGCGTATTCCAATCGACTCCACGTTCATTAAAAAAAGCATAGTAGTCAGCAAAATTTTGCTGAAAATGCTCGAAAGTTTGCATTGCAGTTGCGGTCGTTATCCGCTGGCCCTCAGTACATAACTCAGGTAACTGTTCACGCAAATTATAGTGTGTCGAGAAAACAGCGCCCTCAACAGGATCACTGTACAATTGAGTTCCATCTTCAGAAAGGCGTAAATCGCCCAGACTTTCTGCAACTTCTGAGGCTGTACCTTGATTGGCGAGCAAACAACTGCTTCGAGTATATTGATAAATTCGTCCTCCGGACTGATCAATCTTGATCACATCCCCATAACCCTCGCGCTCCCAAATACCATAATAGCGTGAGCCCAGAGGTTCCACCTGACTTGAGCCATCACCGCCCCCTCCGCAGCCCGTCAATAATGCCGACCCCATGATGCTGACCACAGCTGTCATTAATAAAGTTTGCCTTACTGTTTTCATCATTCTCTCCTTCATGTTTAGTGTTTATTAACCATGAGGAGCAGATTAGAAATGAAAGTGGTGAGTGGTCATCACCACATGTGGTGATTTAGCTATGTACTTAGGAGGCAGTCTGAGAATAGTGAAATCAGTATATTTGAAAATATGCATATTTGTGCATACAATTAGCAATGGAAATTGAATTTGATCCTGAGAAAGAGGCTATCAACCCAATCAATCACGAAGGTGTCACCTTTGATGAAGCTAAACCTGTATTACTAGACCCTTATGCCTTGACGGAAGAAGACACTGATAGTGAAAGGGAGCATCGTTACATTACGCTCGGTCTGGGTAAGAAAAACCGTGTTCTGGTAGTCATTTGGACACTTCGTGAAGAACAGATTCGCATCATCTCAGCCTGGAAAGCAACCAAGCCACAACGAAAACGCTATGAACAACAATACCGATAAAATATACAACAAATACAAGGATCTTGATTTTGAAGATGCCAAATCTGTTGATAAAATTCCCGCTTTGGCAAAATTACAAGCCGAAACCAATGGTAAAACTCGTATTACCATTCGTATTGACAATGAAGTCCTTAGTAGCTTTAAAGCAAAAGCAGAAGAAAGAAATGGTAATTATCAAACCTTGATAAATGATGCACTTAAACAGTTTCTACAAGGGGAAACACTTGCTGAAGTAGTCAAAAAAACCATTAAACAGGAACTGGCACGTTAACCGTTTTTGTCCAATCTTTGAAGCGTGCAGCCCTGTGTGTCACGTCTTGTGATAAAAAACCGGCAAAGGGTGGTGCAGAAACGTTTCCGCAAGAAATTGTGAGAAAGCCCCATTCATCCAACCACCACCGCGAAAAACAGGCATGACTCCAACATTAATTGCTACCCGTTTTTTTATTCCGCCACCACGTACCAATCACGTGGTACGTCAACGATTGCAAAAACGTATTTTGCAAGGCTTGAAAAAAAAGCTGACTCTGGTTTCAGCTCCAGCGGGATTTGGCAAAACTACCTTGGTTAGTGCTGCTTTGGCAGCTATTGATTTGGATATCGCCTGGGTATCTTTGGAAGAAAGCGATAATGAGCTACACCATTTCATCCGCTTGCTCACTACCAGTCTTCAAAAAAGTCGGCAGCAATTTGGCTTGGCCACTACTACCTTACTTGAAACCTCACAACCCGCCTCTACTGATGCCCTACTTATCACTTTTCTCAATGAGCTAGGCGAACTTAAAGCCCCGATGGTGCTGGTTCTGGATGACTACCACGCCATTGATTCGCAAGCTATTGATGACGCGTTAACGTTTTTAGTGGAACACCAGCCTCCTGCTTTACGGTTGATCATGACAACCCGTGAAGATCCTGCTCTTCCACTGCCACGCTTGCGCGTGCGAAGTGAGCTAACCGAGATACGCGCTGCCGATTTGCGCTTTACTGAAAAAGAAGCTTCATCCTTTTTTAAAAAAACCATGGGGCTGACCCTGAATGAACAACACATCAGAGCACTTGATAAACGAACCGAAGGATGGATAGCAGGGTTACAGCTAGCAGGCTTATCCTTGCAAACCTGTGATGACAACACAGGCTTTATTGACGCGTTTACCGGAAGTCATCGCTTTATCATTGATTACCTTGCTGACGAAGTGCTCGCCCGCCAAGCTGAATCCATTCAGACATTTCTGGTAAAAACCTGCATCCTTGATCGATTCAATGCGGACCTTTGTGATGCCATCACTCATCAAACCCATAGTGCCAACATCCTGCATCAACTGGATCATGACAACCTGTTTCTGGTCGCACTGGATGAAAACCGGGAGTGGTATCGCTATCACCATCTCTTTCGTGATGTCCTCCGCGCACAACTAAACCTGTCCGATATTAGCCAGCAAGACCTTCACACGGATTCCAGTCTCTGGCTAAAAAAGCGCGGTTATATCCCGGAGGCGATTCAACATGCACTGGCAGCTCAACAGCATCAAATAGCTGTCGCCACCATCGAGGAAACCTGGCCCGATCTTCGTAAAGAAATGCCTGAATCGCATTTCATCGGCTGGCTGGAACGGTTACCCAAAGAAGCCATTTTGCAGAGTCCGATTTTGTGTAGCTATTACGGGGTCGCAATGCTGTCGTTTGATCTTGATAATGCAGTGGTATGGTTGGAAGCTGCAGAGGCATGGTTCGAACATAATACCGAAGAAGACAGGCAAGCGAATACATCGGCTCGTCAAACCATCATCAATGACTTACCTGGCTTGTTGGCAATAGGTCGAGCTTACCACTCGGGAGCCATTGGTGATCCAGACGGGGTAATTGAGCACGCCAATCGAGCATTGGAATTACTGGATGAACGAGAGGCAGTTTGGCGCGGTTCTGCCGCTGCCTTGCGTGGGCTTGTGCAATGGGGCATGGGGGATTTGACGGCTGCAGCGGAATCCATCAATACAGCCTATCACTGCATGAAAAAAGGTGAAGACACCAGTGGTACGATTAGTACAGCCTATCTGTTAGCTAACATTCTGATTGCACAGGGAAAACGTAAAAAAGCCGGGCACTGGTGTCATAAGGCTTTATCTGACATTGAAGCTCTGTCCTTCTCTCCCCAGGGAACGGCAGATATCTATGTCACACTCGCAGTACTGGCATTGGGTAAATATGATATCGATACTGCTCATGAGTATCTGGAAACCGCCAATAAGCTGGGGGACGAAGCAAAACTGCTAGAATCAGCCCACCACTGGTTCATTGCCCAAGCATTGCTGGAAAGTCAAAAAGGGAATTACCAGCAGGCAGAGGATTTGCTCGTAGAAGCGCAAACCGTAAAAATACCCAGTCCTTCTCCGGATTTTGCCCCTATTGAAGCATGGCAAGCACGACTGGATCTGATTCAAGGGAGGCTCAATGATGCCTTACGATGGGCAAGTTCTTCTGGTCTATCCACCGAGGATGAAGCCGTTTTTGCACTAGAGTTCTCTCACCTGACATTGATCCGCGTACTCATTGCCCAGTTACGTGAGCATCATGCCTCTAAAGAAATGCATCATGCCCAACAGTTTATTCAACGCTTGCTAGCCGCTGCAACAGAGCAGAATCGTGATGGGAGCCTGTTTGAAATTCATCTCCTTAAGGCTCTGCTCCAGCATACAGCCGGAAATGAAAAAGCCGCTCTCCATGCACTGCAATTAGCGATATCCTTACCTGATGCCGATCGTCAAGCATTTCGCTTGAAAAGCGAAGATCGTTATTCTACGGAATGGTTCAAAACGGCTTTAGGGCAAATCGACACCCCTGAATGGATAAACCAGCTGTTGAAACGATCCGATCAGAAGAAACCACCTGCCCGGCAAGCCCAAAGTCATGTGAAGCTGGTTGAGGCATTAAGTGACCGAGAACGTGAGGTACTCCGTATGCTTCATTCTGAACTCACAGGACCTGAGATTGCCGACCAGCTCTTTGTCTCACTTAACACCTTACGCACTCATACCAAAAATATTTATAGCAAATTAGCGGTTTCAAATCGTAGAGCAGCCGTGCGTCGATCGAATGAACTGGGTTTAAAGTGAGGGTAGTTTAAAAATCACCAGATGATGTGATGCGTATTCACCCGTTTAGTCTCTAAACTCTTCATTATCGCAAAACAGCAGATGGAGACCTATCATGAACAACCAACAGCCACGATCTGATTCTTTCGATGCAGCCTGTTATGAAATACGCGTACAGGGATTACTATCCACTGATCGTTACGACTGGCTGGAAAGCACAATTCTGTCGTTTAACAAGCAACAAACTGTATTACTCATCAATCTTCCCGATCAGTCTGCCTTGTATGGCTTGCTGAAACGTATTCGAGATTGCGGTTTGCCCCTGCTATCAATCCAGAGGGTAAGTTTCAATCGCTGCATTCCTGAAGAGGCATATAAGACCACAATGAAAGCTGCTATTACAGAACGGTATGGCAATTCCGATACCGTAAGCATCCAGAAGATACCCACGCCGAAACCGGGCCCCACAGAGGTACTCATCAAGATCAAAACTACCACGGTCAATTCAGCAGACTGGCGAATACGTAGCCTTAATGTCCCCCGAGGTTTTGGTCTTTTGCTACGCCTGGCTTTTGGTTTTTCAAAACCACGCAAACTCGTGTTCGGTATGGAACTGGCCGGAACCATTGTCTGTGTCGGTGAAGATGTTGATCAATTCGATGTAGGGGATGAGGTCATTGCTTTTCCAGGCAGTAAAATGGGAGCGCACGCTGAATATATCGCGCTTGATGAGAACAGCAATATCCTGCACAAACCCGCTAATATGGATTGGGATGCTGCAGCAGCACTTTGTTTTGGCGGGACAACGGCTTATGATTTTCTGATGAATAAAGGCAAACTTAATGCAGGAGAACGGGTACTGATTAATGGTGCGTCTGGCACGGTGGGAAGTGCTGCGATTCAAATTGCCAAATATTACGGAGCAATCGTCACCGCTGTCTGTAGTGCGGATAATGCAAAATTGGCCTATCAGCTAGGGGCAGACAATGTTGTCGATTACCGCACAGAAGACTTTACAACCCTGAACCAACAATGGGATATCATTCTTGATGCAGTGGGAAATGCGGCTTTTTCCCGCGTCAGTCATTCTCTTCTTCCTAGCGGCAGATTACTCATGGTAGTCGCGGACTTGCCGCAAACGCTGAAATCCCTGTTAATCAACGGCAAAGATAATAAACGTGCAATTGCAGGAACTGCACGAGAAGAATATGGAGATCTTCAACAACTGATTAACCTATTTACAAAAGGAGCCTTTAAGCCTGTTATCCAACAGGTGCTTCCTTTCCAGGATATCCGGAAGGCCCATGCGATTCTGGATCACGGACACAAGAGAGGTAGTCTGGTCATCCAGGTTGATGATGATTTAAATTAACCATTGGATGGTGTGAGGCATTGAATTCTTCACCTGGCCCAGTGCAACCCCCACTGCCATGCTTTGGGGTGTAGTCAAACTCCAAAAGTTGCAAAGCACGTTGCAGCATCAGATTGATCACTTCTAATACATCAACAATATAGGCTAGACTTATCAGCGCAATTTCCTAATAAAGCAATACATGAAGGCAAACTATGGCTCATAAACTCAGTGTTGAAGAAACCAAGAAATTCATTGGTAAAAGAACAGAATACGCACTCGTTGATGTTCGTGAGCAGGAAGAGTTTTCTCAACAACATCAATTACTTTCTTGCTGTATACCGTACAGCCGCATTGAGTTTTATCTTGAACAATTAGTCCCCTGCAAAAAAACACCCATCATATTAACCGATAGTGGTACGCATACATTTATGCGTAGTGAAAGAGCTGCGCTTATCGTTGAAGCACTTGGGTATTCGGCGATTTATATTCAGGATGGAGGGATAAAGGCTTGGGTTGATGCGGGATATGAAACCTTTGAAGGGGTGAATGTCTTGAGCAAAGCTTTCGGTGAATTGGTTGCTGAAGAATGCCATACACCTTTGACAACACCTGATGAACTGGACTCCATGTTAAAAGCAGGAAAAGACGTCACTATTCTGGATGTCCGCCCATATGGTGAATTCAATAATATGTGTATCCCCAATGGGAAAAACACACCAGGGTCAGAACTCCTCTATCGTTTGTTTGATCAAGTGCCCAATCCAAATACCCATATCTTGGTCAATTGTGCAGGTCGAACGCGAGGCCTGATTGGCACACAGTCATTAATTAATGCCAAAGTGCCAAACCCTGTCACTGCATTAAAGGGCGGCACTATGGGATGGGAACTGGCTAGCTTCCCGTTGCAATACGGTCAAACTCGCTATACGGACTTTCCTAGTAATGAAGCCATTAAACTAGCTTGTGAGCGAGCAGCGAAAGTCGCAAAAAAAGTAGGTGTCAAATACATCAATCTCGAAACCATGAAACAATGGGAAAGTGAGAACAAAGATAAGACCTTATACCTTTTTGATGTACGCCAGTTGCAAGAATATGAAGCGGGGCACTACCCGAATTCACGTCATGCGGAAGGAGGGCAACTCGTACAAGCTACCGATGAATACGCTGCTGTGCGTTGTGCTCGATATGTCATTATGGATGATACGGGTGCGCGAGCGAATACTGCAGCCTCATGGCTGACACAAATGGGGTATCCTGAAGTTTACGTTCTGAAGGGAGGTATTCCGAAAGAGACTATGATTACCCAGACTCCTGAAACAAACCATGCTGGCATATCATCTGAGTTAAGCATCAAAGCTGCAACATTGCGTGAAATACATACCTCAAAAGATGTACTCGTGATTGATGTCGGCATCAGCAGTTCGTATAAAACGGCGCATATTCCTCATTCCGTTTGGGTACCACGTTCCAGGATAGCTTTGGCAAAACAAACAGACCCTGTCTACAACACTATCGTAATCGTTTCTGATGATGTAGTACATGCGCAAAATACCTTAGCTGACGCAAGATTGGTTTGGCCCAATGCGCATGTTGTGATGCTTTCTGGCGGAAGACAAAGCTGGCTATTATCAAATTACCCTACCGCGACAGGCTTAGACAATGCACTGTGTGAAGCTGATGACATCTGGTATAAACCTTATGAGGATACCGAGGCAGATCCGGCAGACATGCAAGGTTATTTCGATTGGGAGTATGGCCTTGTCGAAAAGATTAATCGCGATGGAGATGCGCATTTCAAACTCGTCACGATGTAAACTGTGTGTTTTTTCATAACACAAAACACCACTCAACCCACTAAATCGGTGCAGACCATGGCAACAACAGACTACAGTATTTCCCAGTATATTTCCGATATCCAAGTCATTGCGAGCGAGGAAACAGACCCAAAGGCATTAACCGAAGCGATAAAACCCTTAGCTGCTCGTCTTGCGGCGACGGATGAGTTCAAGAAAGATAAATACAAAGCCTGCGATGAGGAACAAGGCTTCGGCGTACATTTACTGCACGAAGAAGAGAATCATGATTTAGGGGTATTTTTATTTTCGTGGTTACCCGGACGTGGCACGTTACCGCATAATCATAAAACATGGGCTGTGGTTGCCATGGTCGAGGGCGAAGAACGTGAGACGTATTGGAAGCGTAAGGATGATGGCGCTAAAGATGGCTATGCTGAAATTGAAAAAACAGGCGAAGTGCTAATGACGCCAGGCGATATTGCGACCTGTTTAGAAGATCACATTCATGCCGTCACCAATGCCGGCGACTCAGTATCCATGTCTTTGCATACTTACGGCAGACATATTAATTACACAGGGCGCTCTCAGTTTGATCCCGATAAGAATGCCGAAATTCCTTTTGTTGTTACTGTCGATGAATAAACTTCTCACATTGATTATTGTGGCACATTAAGACTGGGTGTTCTCGGTGTTCCCATTGGCGATGGAACACCATCGTAATAAACAGGTGTACTTTCTGCGTGATTCTTTACAATTTCAAATGCCTGTTTTGCGACATGGTAACGATATTCGATCTGCCGAAAGCTTGAGCCAGTGTTGTGAATCAGTGAACTTATCTCCACCTGTAATATCTCTTGGTCTTGTGAAATGCGGTACTGCTCCCCTTCTACACTATCCCCACGGGCTGAGAATTCAATATCGGTAAGCTGACGACGATAGGTATTCTCAGCACTGAAACACACCACCACCTTTGCCAAATGGTCGTGTAGTTCCAAGAATACGAAGTCTTCTTTCTTATCTTTATTGTAATCGTAACGAATGAGTCCATTTTCCACGGGTTGCTCAAGCGACTTTTGATAACGATATGCTCGATGTAATGATTTCACTGCTTTATAGCGCGAGTCTGGGTGAAAACAAACTGCCGGTATTTCAGGTATGTTTTGTGGGTTTGTAGTTGCTGTTTTACGTGAGATACAGGCATCTATTTCTTCTGAGCGTTTAGCGTTTGCAGCGCTCACACTTTCCTCTAATTCCCCCATACACCACTCAAACTGCTGTTGTTTATCAATATTCCACAGAGCACCCGTTAGACCACATTGATATTGCTGGTTTTTCTTTTGCAACTCTAGAACACTTCCTACATAGCCTTTACAACGGCTTTCATTTTCTTGACGATTTTCAATTTCATCCATTGATGGCACATAAAATTCAGCAAATGCACCAGACATGATAAAAACTAACATTGCGGCTGATAACGTCATTATTTTCTTCAACATGAACAATCCCTATTCCTTATCTACAATCAGTGGCATTCCACGAATATCATCACGACTTGAAATACTATCTTTACTCACTTTAGGTGATGCAAACCAAAACATACTTGCACTGAGTTGGGTATCTCCTATTCGCTCCTTATAGGAAATAACAGGACCTGCTGATATAACATTACCAGAACCCCAACCTTCTTTAATCACTAATAATGTTTGCGGATCGTCGTTTAAAATATCCTCATGATCACTGCCTGCAAAAACGACAGCTTTAAAGTTAGCAAGATGCTCTACATTAACATCTCGTTTTTTTAACCGCACTTTTTGTTCGGCACTTATTGTTTTTAGCGGGTTTGCAACCTCCTTAAAATTATCTTTAAGTAACGCCTTGCCTGTTTTCTTTGCCCCAAGTTGAATATTTGCTGCGACCTCTTCTTTTACGGAATATGGACTAACACCGAAAGTTACCCCTTTGTCCTTTCCACTATTGCGGACAATAGGCAGTCCAATATTAGGATCGCCACCACTAGCCGCTTCTCCGTACCACACTAAGTCTTTACTATAGAGAGCATCCATAAGATGTACATCGCCCACTGCCACTATTGGTCCACGACTATATATTCCATCATGTGTGACCGTACCTGTTCCAATCACAAGTATCGTTTGTGGGTCTGCGTTAATAATAGTCAGAGCACTAGCTCCCGCTAAACTCCCCGACATATATCGAGCCTTGTATGAGGACATTGCCTGAATATCAATACCCGCTTTTATCATAGTCTGCTTCGTGTCTTCTGGCAGTTTGCTAAATGGGTTACGAATAGGTACGCCGTAGTCTTTCAATAGCACTGGTTTTTGATGACTATTAGAGTTATTCAGGCGAGATAATTGTTGTTGGATAATTTTTTCAATCTTCGCAACTTTTTCAGGGTTTTTATCCCTGAATGTGTTCGTTGCGATGCTTGAATTCGGTAACGAACTACAACCACTGGTGGGTAATATCGAGAATAGAAGAACGCACAAAAAGACGCTTTTTAACATAGGCAATAAACCAGAAATAATGGGGAGTTTTACATTGAGTTAGACACTCCTGATAGTTATATAAGAAATACCTGCCTCATGAAAGGCTTATCAGTACTTCAATACCAAGAAACCCTCAATATCAGGGTTCGGAACATCTCTTATTTTATGCTTTCACAGGCTAACAAATAATGCGCGTGTGAATGATATTCACGTCGATACAGCACGATCACCACCCAAACCACAGCAGCCATAAACACCCATGCATTAATAAACCAGCCAAGCGCCGCCAAGGCAAAATAGAAACCTCGAATACCATCATTAAAATGCTTTGCTCCAAGCCCACTAAGTCTTGCCATACGAAGAGCATCCATACGCGCTTCGGGTGTATTGGCATCGCCAGGATTAGGAATTGCAGCAAGGATCACGGCACTAATGGAGTGCTGTTTTATTGACCAGCCAAATTTAAAAAAGGCGAAGACAAAAATTGCCATCAAAGTAAACGTCTTTAATGCCATCGTCTCTGGATTTATATCTTGCGCGAAAGGAAAATAGGCAAACATTTTTGCGACATCTTCATAAGCCCCTAAAACAGCAACCAAACCTGCGAGGATTAATATAGAGGTTGATGCGAAGAACGTGACATTACGAATCAGCGCTGTAATGGCTTGAATGTCCAATATGCGATTATCACGTAACAACATATTTTTCGCCCACTGTTCACGGCGCAGATTCACATCGTGTGCCAAGCCTGGCTTTTTATTTTCCCAAAATGAATAGGTAAGCCAGCATAGTACAAACCAACTCAGTGCAATCAGATCCAAGATAGTGACGGGTAAACTGTCCATATGAAATGTTATGAGTATTTTTGATAAGACTTTATAACATCAACACTACTTAACCATCATGCATTTTTTACAAGACAAATCACCCAGCCATCAAATACCGAAGACTAGTTACTGGCTTCAGATCGCAGTGCTTTTAAATAAGCATCATCTTGATCACTGGACTTTTCCTCAGTGACGGATTGTGCATTCTGCGCTTTATCTAATGCTTCATCAGATAAGGTTAAATGTGACAAATAGGCTGCCACTTGCTTAATTTCGTCATCCATCATTGGCTCGATAACTTTCAACATGTCTGGATTGGAGCGTTTACGAAGTCCTTTCTTCATATTCCCGACTTGTGATACCAAATAGTCATAATGCTGTCCTTGCAAGCGTGGAAATCTCTGGAAGTCATTCCCTTCTCCGCTCTATCCGCCTCTGAAATACTTCCATCCACACCACCAATACTGCCATCCCAGGCAAATGTGACCGCTGAAAAAGTAAGAGAACTAACTAGTAAGAAATATTTGATGTCCATAACAATAATCCCGT
>CACVAY010000097.1 GCA_902727985.1 uncultured Thiotrichaceae bacterium
ATCTTTAATTCAGGCGTATCGGTTTTACGACGAAGCCAGTTCACGGCTTTTAAAATGCCGTTTCGACTAATGAGCCACCGTTCAAGCTGATATTTTCCAGGAAAGTGCATGATGGCGATGCCTGCAAATACGGTTAATAGTCCTTGCCCAGGTAAGATCAGCATGGCAATGCCTGCTATTAGTACTAGTCCGCCAAGGGTGTTCCGCATCAGGTTTAGTGGTGTTAGCAGGTCACTGAGCGTGTTCGCTTTGGGAGGTCGTTGAAAATAATCGGCAGGGATTTTTTTGATAAACCAAGGCAGAAGTAATAGCGATAACACAAACATGAGCAGCGAGGAGATGCCTAGCCATGTAAGAAGTGTTTGATAATCGATTAACCAAGAGAGTGTTTGTTGAATCATTAGGCACAATTTATCACATTTGTGATATACCATCTTGGTTTTCTAGGGTTTGTTTATGGGTTTGCTTGCGCGGCGTAAAACGCCCTAATATTTACAGGTCTTTTCCATTAATCATTGCAAGGTGGTAGCGGTGTCTAAAAGCTGATAATTATGCTCTTTCATTGCTTTTTAAGGTCAATGTCTGCATATTTAACATGATTCCTTTTCTCGAGAATAAATATGAGTGATCGCATAATTCGTGTGTTATTGGTCGTTGTGTTGCTGACGGCCTTGGTTTGGTTAATCAATGGCATTCGTACTCAATCACAAGTGGTTTCTGCACAAGCGCAGCCTCATACAATCGCTGCACGTGGTGATCTAGCTTCTGATGAAAAAAGTACTATTGATATTTTTCGTGAGAATACAGATTCAGTGGTTTATATCTCAACCAGTGAGCACTTTTTGAATATCTACACACAAGGAGTAACAGAAGTTCCAAGTGGCACGGGAACAGGCTTTGTATGGGATAGAAGCGGTCATATCGTTACCAATTATCATGTCATTGAGGGGCATAAAGTGGCGAATGTGCGCTTGTCGAATCAAAAAACCTATAGAGCGGATGTCATTGGCACTAGTCCACGTCATGATCTTGCTGTATTGCGTTTGAGTAAACCCGATACTATTCCTCGTCCATTGCAGATTGGTCAGAGTGAGAATTTGTTAGTCGGGCAGAAGGTTTTTGCGATTGGCAATCCTTTTGGTCTGGATAGAACTATGACCACGGGCATTATTTCGGCTTTGGGGCGTTCGCTAGATGAAGATACGGGTGGTTTAGATGATCTAATTCAAACGGATGCTGCCATTAATCCAGGAAATTCAGGTGGTCCTTTGTTGGATAGTGCAGGACGTTTGATTGGTGTGAATGTGGCGATTTATAGTCCTTCAGGGGCATCTGCGGGTATTGGGTTTTCCATTCCTGTTGATACGGTCAATCGCGTTGTACCGAATTTAATTGAGAATGGGCGTTATCTGCGATTGGTGCTGGGTATTTCTACCAATGACAATGTGAATAAAATGCTGAAGATTGAGCGTAAAATTGAAGGTCTGCTCATTCTTAGAGTTGTTGAGAACTCCCCTGCAGATAAGGTTGGTTTGATACCCACGGTTGTTCGACGCGGTGAAGTGTTATTGGGTGATGTGATTCGCAGCGTCGATGGTGAAAGGGTGGATAAACTGGGTGATTTGCTGGATATTTTAGAAACCAAAGAGCTCAATCAACTTGTTACCTTAGAAGTCTTACGCCAAGGCCAAGATATTATTGAAATGCCCGTAAAACTGTCTCTTCAACAGTAGTTTTCTCTTCAAATGGCGTCACGCCCTGTCTTCCTTGTTAGCACAAGCATGACATACACAGAAAACAAACCATTCTGTGTATGTCATGTTTGTGCTTTTGTCAGCTTATCGGTTATTTCTTTTATTCTTATTAGAATTGCTTAGACTACTTAATATGAGTGGCTGTTGATTAATGTCAAAGCAAGCGTTTGATATTAATGGTAAAAAATACAGGTAAACTTTTTTCTTACATCATACGTCTAATATGTGATTTGCAATATGAGATGTAATGTATGAATGGGTAATATTCATACTGATTCCGTAGAAAATGTTGGGTGTTTAATTTTTAAAAACATAATTAACACATCATTTTCTCTAAAAATACAATATCAAAAATAAGGTAATATAATGAAAAAACATAACATCCTGGCGGCTGCTGTAAGCATGGCGGTTTTTACTATGTCTACAACAGCAACGGCTGAGCCTGCGATTACAGATTATAATGAAGCGACTTCTTCATATGAAGATGCTTACATCACAGGTCAGTTTAATATGGATAGCGGTAATCAAGATCAAACCAGTTATGACGTTGACCTTGAATTGGATTTTGAGAGAGTGCTTAGCTCTCCAGACCGTAATGTGAAGTTAGATCTTGTTGGAGCTGGTTCAAGAAACCGTGGTGGTGATGCTGGTGATGAAAGCACATCGTCCTATCAAGCTACGGGAACGGCGACCATGGATAAGTACTTTGCTCCGGGTAGCAACGGTGCTTTTTGGTACGGTAAAGGCGAAGTTGGTGTTCAAAAAGGTCAAGTAGACCCTAGAACTGCTGTAACAGGCGGTCTTGGTTATGGTCGTGTAAAGAATGTAACGCCGATGGCGCGTTCTATTCGTGTCATTCAGGAGCTTCGTAAGCGTGGTGTACTTTCGGGCGACCCAGCGAATGCAACCTATCAGTCCGTTGCACAAGTTGTTGCAAAAGAAGGCGAATATCGGAGTAAATACGGTGGAGCTGATTATGAGCAATACTGGGTAGAAGATATTGAGAAGGCGCTAAAAGCATCAGGCATGGTAAAAGGGGGTGGTGATCTAGGTGCACGTGCCATTCTTAAATCGTACGATGTGCTTGTTAACGAGCGTATTTCTACGCGTAAAAGCGGTTGGTTAGCGCGTGCGGGTGTTGGTGCAGTACTGTCTGATTTTGATGGTAGTAATGGCAAGCCTGTGATTGAGGTTGGTGGTGAGTATCATCGTCCTCTCAGTAATCAAACACAGTTCTCAAATGAAGCGCTTGCGACGGCAACTTATGATGACGGCGATGATGGTTATTCCTTTAATAATACCATGTCATTGACTCATGAGTTAACGGATCGTATTGATTGGGAAAACCGTTGGTTGCTAGCTCACAGCACATCAGATGTTGCTAACGACATCACAAGTAATACCATTTCATCGACTTATCGTTATTACTTAACGAATCAGTTGGATTTGAATGTTACTGCCAAGTTGACAGATGTTGAGGATGATATCGATAATAATGGTAATGATGAGCTTGATAAGAGCTTGAATATGGGTGTGACATATCGTTTAAAATAAAGGTATAAATCATTCAACAAGGGGTGTTTAGATCACCCTGATATACAATAGAGGAGGGTTCATGCTCTCCTCTATGAGCTTGTCATAGAGCTTAATTCTATCTCCACACCCAGTCCTTTCCATGGATATACAGCTTCGCTAGGCTGGCTTTACTCCGATAGTTTCCTCCAAAGCAGTTCGTCCAAGCTTATTAGGTGTGGGCCTCAAAATACTGCGAGTAATAAAAGGATAAGAGCAACGATGACCAGCAAGGTGATAGCAAGCAACGAAAATACGCCCAATATTAACCATAGTGGGTTGATCAGCGTGCTCATGCTGATATAGGAACCCAGTAGATCATCTGCTTCACTTAATAGAGATCGAATACTGAACAGGCTTTTGGCTGAGTCTATGAATCCTGCTTTTTTGATATCGCCATTGTGAAATTCTTGCAGGGTCTCTCGCACTTCTTCTTTAGCATCTCCCATCATATCGCTGACAATATCGGGCAAACCTTTTAGCTCTTCGAGTGCCCACCAGAATCGTGAAAGTATCAATGCGGGAATGGCTGATAGACCAGTAATGATTCCTGCAGTTGTCAGCGAATAATCATGGAGTAAAAACATCCAGGAAAATATCCAGAGTGCGAGCCCAATGCCTAGTAGCATGGCGAAACGAATACTGTCTGAAATACCATCAATGAGGGGAATGAGTCGTTCGAAGATATCCAGTAGGCGTTCTTTGTCTTCCGGTTTTGGTTCTGAGTCAGTGTTACGGGTTTTTATGGCTGGCATAGGCGTTATTGGCGAGTTTTCATATCGCTGTGCTTTTTAAAATCTGTTTTAGGGTAGTCACAAGTTGGTATGAAAGCAAAAGTATTGGTGATGTTTGGGTATTTAAAGGTGCTGAGATATTCAGTGAACGTTTCTTGTGTGTCCTAACAGTTTGTTTTACCGCATATAATGCATAGTGTTGGTCAGTGATGGTAAGCCGTTGCCAGAGATGTCAGGGGCGAAAGTCAAATCGGGTCGTATTGACTGGAATAGCGTGTCGCGTTTTTGTTACAGAAAAATGAATTAATCCATCGTTTTAGTGCAATCCCTGCTATAATCGCGATGTTTTTTTTGTCAGCAAAAGTGATACCAGCCTATGGCGGAATTTGCCAAAGAAATAATTCCTATTAATCTCGATGATGAGATGAAACAATCCTATCTGGATTATGCGATGAGCGTCATAGTTGGACGTGCGCTTCCAGATGTCCGAGACGGTCTTAAACCCGTGCATCGTCGTGTGCTTTTTGCCATGAACGAATTGCATAACGACTGGAACAAACCTTATAAAAAGTCGGCGCGTATCGTCGGTGACGTAATCGGTAAATATCATCCTCATGGTGATACTGCTGTGTATGACACGATCGTACGGATGGCGCAGCCATTCTCTTTGCGCTATATGCTCATTGACGGCCAGGGTAACTTTGGTTCTGTCGATGGCGATTCGCCTGCTGCGATGCGTTATACGGAAATCCGTATGGCAAAAATTGCGCATAGTTTGCTAGAAGATCTCGACAAAGAAACAGTCGACTTCGTTGGCAACTACGACGAATCAGAGTTCGAACCAAAAGTTCTCCCCACACGTTTACCGAATCTATTGATTAATGGATCCTCAGGCATCGCTGTGGGCATGGCGACGAATATCCCGCCGCATAACCTTACTGAGGTTATTAACGCCGCTATCGCGTTGATTGATGAGCCAGAATCTGATATTACGGACTTAATGGAGCATCTACCCGGCCCGGATTTCCCTACGCACGGCATCATTAATGGTGCTTCAGGTATACGTGAAGCGTATCGAACTGGCCGTGGTCGTATTAAAATTCGTGCACGTGCCGAGTTTGAGGTTAATAAACGCTCAGGTCGCGACAGTATTGTTGTTTATGAGTTGCCTTATCAGGTCAACAAAGCGCGCTTACTGGAAAAAATCGCCGAACTCGTAAAAACCAAGAAGATTGAAGGCATTGCTGAGCTGCGTGATGAGTCGGATAAAGACGGCATGCGCATGGTCATTGAGGTTAAGCGCGGTGAAGTGCCAGAGGTGATTCTTAACAACCTCTATAAACAAACCCAAATGCAGACGGTATTTGGTATCAATATGGTGGCCTTGGAAGATAACCAGCCAAAATTATTGAATCTCAAGCAAATTCTTGAGGCTTTCCTTAAGCATCGTCGAGAGGTTGTTACCCGCCGTACTATTTACAAGTTACGCAAGGCGCGTGAGCGTGCGCATATCTTGGAAGGTTTGGCGATTGCCTTGGTCAATATCGATGAAGTTATCGCCTTGATTAAAGCTTCTGCTAATCCAGCGGAAGCCAAGCAAGGTTTATTAGGTCGTGCATGGACACCTGGTATGGTCGTCGGTATGTTAGATCGCTCGGGTAGTGATGCGTCTAAACCTGAAAACCTTGAACCACGCTTCGGTTTGAAAGATGATGGCTACTGGTTGTCAGAAGCTCAGGCACAGGCGATTCTTGAGTTACGTCTACACCGCTTAACCGGCCTTGAGCAAGATAAAATTATCAGTGAATATCGTGAGCTACTCGATATTATTGAGGATTTGCTTGATATATTGAGTAGCCCTGATCGCTTGATGCAAGTGATTCGTGATGAGTTGCTTGAAATGATCGCAGCGTATGGTGATGAACGTCGTACTGAGATCAATCAAATCGGTGAAGATTTAGGTGATATCGACCTGATTCCGGAAGAAGATGTGATTGTCACATTATCACATGCGGGTTATGCAAAAGCGCAAACGCTGGATACTTATCAGGCACAACGTCGTGGTGGTCGCGGTAAGTCGGCAACCAAGATGAAAGATGAAGACTTCATCGAGAAAATGTTTATCGCAAGTACACACGATACAGTGCTGTGCTTCTCAAGTCGCGGTCGTTTGTACTGGCTGAATGTGTATGAAATCCCAATGGGTAGTCGTGGTTCTCGTGGCCGTCCGATGGTGAATTTACTGCCATTAGAACCAGAAGAACGTATTAGTGCGATTTTACCTGTTCGTGAATATGATCCTGAATTGTTTGTCTTTATGGCAACTTCAAACGGTACTGTGAAGAAGACGTCCTTAAGTGAATTCTCACGTCCACGTAGTAACGGCATTATTGCCTTGGATTTACGTGAAGGTAACGATCTGATTGATGTAGCACTGACTACTGGTGATTCTGAAGTCATGTTATTTGCCGATTCAGGTAAAGCGATTCGTTTCCATGAGTCAGATGTACGTGCTATGGGCCGTACTGCAGCAGGTGTTCGCGGTATCAAGTTGACGGAAGGTCAGCATGTGAACGCTTTGATCATTGTGCAGGATGGCAAGCTGTTAATGGCAACGGAGAACGGTTATGGTAAACGTACTGATCCTGCGCAATTCTCAACACAAAAACGTGGTGGTATGGGGGTTATCTCTATCCAGACTTCTGTGCGTAACGGTAATAGTATCGGTGCGGTTCAAGTTGCGGATGAAGATGAGATTATGCTGATCACTAATGGTGGCGTTTTGGTGAGAACCAAAGTTGAGCAGATTTCAGAAAGTGGTCGAAATACGCAAGGTGTTACGCTGATTCGTCTGGGTGAAAATGAGCAATTAGTTGAAATTGAGCGTATCGAAAATCTACCAGGTGATGATGAAGACGAGGAAGAGGCAGAGAATGCTGAAACCGACTCTAAAAACGCGGCTTCTGACGATAATGCAAATGGTAGCGATGAGGGTACTCCTTCAGAGGAGTAATTAATCCCCCTATGTTTCAGGAACTGATGCACAACCTCCAAAGCTTTGATGCTTTTGGGGGCATCGTTCTTACGGTCAATGTGCTACTTATCTTGGTAGCACCCTTCATTATTAAACTGATCTACCATGAAGACTCTGGTCATTCAGGCTTCATTCGCAAGGTGCGTATTCTTCGCGCCTTGAATCTCCTGATTGTTATTATAGTTTTGGTTTATATCTATCGATACCTTTGACGCATTCGATTGAAAATGAAACTTCGCAACTTACATAAGTATAATGGGCTATATTACTGAAAAATTAAAAGAATGGTTGCATGATCTCCGCTTAAGATTAGCTCGGCCTGATGCGTTGGTTTTGTTGGTTGGACTTGGCCTGATCACAGGTCTGGTTGCCGGAGGTGTTATTGTTCTGTTTCGTTTGCTGGTCGAGGGGCTGGGGAGTTGGTTGTTAGCTGGGCAGGGCGAAGAGGCGTTTCATGTCTTGTCTGTTGAATTTAGATTTTTATTTCCATTTTTAAGTAGTGTTTTATTAGCCCTGATGTTTTATCGTTTTGCTAAAAAAGAACGGGTATTTGGTGTGGCGCATGTCATGGAGCGGATGGCCTATCATCAGGGGCATTTTTCTATTCGCGGTTTTATTTTGCAGTTTTTGGGAGCTGCGATTGCCTTGATGGGAGGACATTCAGTAGGGCGAGAAGGGCCACATGTGCATTTGGGAGCAGCATCAGGAAGCTTGTTTGGGCAGGCCTTTAAATTGCCCAATAATAGTTTACGTATCATGGCGGCAAGTGGTGTTGCAGCCGCAATTGCCGCTTCATTTAATACACCACTTGCCGGTGTTATCTTTGCGCTAGAAGTTGTGATGTTGGAGTACACCTTAACCAGTTTTATTCCCATTATTTTGGCAGCTGGTGTAGCGACAGCTTTGTCGAATGCGGTTATTGGGAATTTACCCGCTTTTGATGTTCCCGAATTACAAATGATAGATTTGACTCATCTGCCATTGGTTGTATTGCTAGGTGTGATTGTGGGTACTTTTGCTGCAATCTTTATTGCTATGCTAGAAAAGATCACGATTCACTCTTCAAAAGTTGAGATATGGTGGCGCGTCATGCTGGCTGGCATATTAGTTGGTATTATTGGTATGTTCGTACCTGATGTGATGGGGATTGGTTACGATACGGTCAATGCAACGCTGTTAGGTGAAATGACTCTGAGTGCTTTACTGATTCTGGTGGTTATGAAAATGCTGGCCACTAGTTTTTGTGTTGGTCTCGGTATTCCTGGAGGAATGATTGGTCCCGCTTTTTTTATAGGCGCGACTTTAGGTGCAGCTATGGGGGTGGTAGTTGGCATATTCACCGGAGCGAGTGCGGAGATGGTCGGTTTTTATGCCGTTCTAGGGATGGGTGCGATGGTGGCTGCTAGCCTACAAGCGCCTTTAGCAGCACTGACTGCAATCATAGAATTAACTTACAATCCTGGAATTATTATGCCAGCAATGATTACGATTGTTGTTGCTCAGCTGATTGCCAGTGAGGTTTTTAATAAGCAATCCTTGTTTGTAAGCTTGTTAAAAGCGCGAGGTCAAGACTATAAAGCGACGCCGATTATGCAATCTCTTCGGCGGGTTGGAGTCGGCAGTGTTATGTACCGAAAGTTTGTGCGCACAGAACATGTGATTGAACCAGACAGGGCTCGTAGAATACTTGAGAACAAAGCGGAATGGATCGTTATTGATAAAGAGGGACAGCCGCTTGAGCTTTTGCCCGCCATAGAGCTTGCGCATTATATTGAGCGGAAAGAGGATGTAGAATCTATTGATCTTGCAGCCATTCCTGCGAAACGCATGCAACTTAGTCCCATTTCGCTACAATCCAATTTACATCAGGCACATGAAAAGTTTACCTCAGGAGACGAGGCTTTATTTGTTGTTTTTAATGAAACTAAAGGTGCTAATAATGCACTGATATACGGTATTCTTACGCCTAATATGGTGGAATCGGTCTATAAACTTCCTTAATTAAAAACCGTGGTTTTTTAGGAAGAGGATCTGCACTACGGCATAATGATTGCGCTAATAAATATTGTAACAAAATACTGAGTATGGAGACTCGTATATGTATCTATTTAAATTGATTATCACCTCTTTTATCGTCACAAGTTTATTGACCTTATCCCCCATAACCATTGCTTCTGATAAGTTAGAAGGTTGTTTTGAAGCAACTCAATCCTGTGAAGCATACCGCTCGTTCCGAAAAAAAACGAACCCCGAAAATGCACGCCTTGAGGTGGGAAAGCAATATCCCTTGCTAGCACAAAACAAGCCCAATGCCGCCACCCATGTGCAACTTGAAATAGAAGGCCTGAAGTCTGATCGTCGGTGGGTAGCATTGTCTTGTGGGCGCGTACTACCTCGTTGTAGTGGTCAAGTTATTACCCCTCCTGTTACTCAAACTAAAGGCGACGATTACTTACTAGCAGTGAGTTGGCAGCCAGCATTTTGTGAAACCCATCCGAGTAAAACAGAGTGCAAGACGTTAACTCCCTCACGTTTTGACGCGCAGAATTTGGCTCTACATGGCTTATGGCCACAGCCGCGCAATAATGCTTATTGTGGGGTCTCAGTCAAAGATAAATCGGTTGATCGTCGCAAACGTTGGGATTTGTTAGCGCCGTTGAAATTGTCATCAAAAGTGCGACAGGAGCTGAGTGTGGTAATGCCAGGATATGCATCCAATCTACAGCGCCATGAATGGATAAAGCATGGCACATGCTATGGCACATCTGAGAATGTTTATTATGCAGATTCACTTTGGATGATGCGTGAACTTAATAACTCAGTTGTGCGTGATTTGTTTCGGTCACGTATCGGGCAAAAACTCTCAATTCAAGATCTTCGTCAATCATTTGATAAGGCCTTTGGTGCTGGAGCAGGTCAGAAAGTAAATATGCGTTGTGATCGTAAAGGAAGGGTGGGTGAAATATGGGTGAACTTGAGAGGTAAGGTGTCCTCAGGTATTTCATTTAAACATATGTTGATGAATGCTCCAAAAGCTAAAGCTGATTGTAAAAGTGGTGTTGTTGATCCCGCATAACATTGCCTGCTCGAACTCAACGCTGCATCTAGGGAACAACCTCAAGAAGGTGCAGCGTATTGTTTTTGGCTCTTATTGGATTCCGGGTAGCTACTTCAACAGCAACTCAAGTAGCTCCGGCAGTGCGGCTTTTCCTCTCTGCCTGATATTATGCAGAACAAAACCCGTCACCGTCTTCATCACGCGCATATTCGCCTTTTCCATGACAAACCGACTTTCGCGGATAGCCCCATTGAGGGAGACGATCGTAAATCGCATACTCATGGTTTAACATGGCTCACAGAAAAAATATTATCAACAGCTTACTAGTTCTTTGATAAAAAGCTGTTCAAAGGCTACTGGGTCATTTTTAGCGGGGTTTTGTGGTAGCTGTTCGTTGCTTGCCATTTGGCTTTCTCCTTGGCTATTTTGCGTAACGTTTCGGATCTTTCCACGAACATGTTTTGGTAGCCTGAGTCGATAGAGACGTATTTTTCATAGGAATAAAGTCTCGTTTAGGCTAGACTTTTCGCTTACCAAATTAATCACAAGAATAAGTAATGAGCGAAACTGAAAAGCCCCTAAATTTTATCGAACGCATTATTAGAGATGACCTTGAGCAAGGTGCGGTAAAGCAGATTACAACGCGCTTTCCACCTGAGCCTAACGGTTATTTACATATCGGCCATGCGAAATCGATTTGCCTTAACTTTGGTTTAGCTCGCGATTTTGGCGGTACTTGTAATTTGCGTTTCGACGACACCAATCCTGCTAAGGAAGAAGTGGAATATGTTGAGTCGATTAAACGCGATGTGCAATGGCTGGGTTTTCAGTGGGACGGCGATATTCGTTTTACGTCTGATTACTTCGATCAGTTACATGAATGGGCGGTTCACCTCATTAAAGAAGGTAAGGCTTTTGTCTGCGATTTGAGTGCAGAAGAAATGCGTGAATATCGCGGTGGTTTAACAGAAGCAGGTAAAGATAGTCCTTACAAGACACGTACTGTTGAAGAGAATCTTGAGCTATTTGAAAAAATGCGCCTCGGTGAGTTCGATGAAGGGGCCTGCGCTTTGCGGGTAAAAGTCGATATGGCTTCACCGAATATGCACATGCGTGATCCGGTTATTTACCGCATCAAGAAAGCGTCGCATCATCAGACTGGTGATAAATGGTGTATCTATCCTTCTTATGATTATGCGCATGGACAAAGTGATGCGCTTGAGGGAATTACGCATTCAGTGTGTACTCTTGAGTTTGAAGAGCATCGTCCGTTGTATGAGTGGTTTATTGAGAATCTGCCTGTTCCAGCAACGCCACATCAGTACGAGTTTTCGCGCTTAGAAGTCAATTACACGGTAACCAGTAAACGTAAGTTGAAACAGTTAGTGGATGAAAACCATGTCGATGGTTGGGATGATCCTCGCATGCCGACTGTGTCTGGGATGCGCCGCCGAGGTTTTACGCCTGCTTCAATTCGTGAATTTTGCGACATGGTCGGTGTAACTAAAGTCAAAGGCGTGGTTGATATGGGCATGCTTGAGTTTGCAATTCGTGAAGACCTTAACAAGAATGCCTCGCGGGCTATGTGTGTACTGCATCCCCTAAAAGTGACGTTAACGAATTATCCTGAGGGTCAAGCGGAAACGATGGTGGCACCTGGTCATCCACAGCGTGATGATTTCCCTGAGCGCGAAATGCCATTTACTCGCGAGCTATGGATCGATCAGGATGATTTCCGTGAATCGGCAAACAAGAAATATAAGCGTTTGGTGATTGGTAAACGTGTTCGTTTGCGTAATTCCTATGTGATTGAAGCGGATGAATGCGTGAAAGATGCCGATGACAATATCATTGAAGTTAAAGCGCGCATTATTGAAAATACGGTCGGTAATAACCCTGAAGATGGCATCAAGCCCAAAGGCGTCATCCATTGGGTGTCTGCAGATCAGAATGTAAACTGTGAAGTGCGTTTGTATGATCGTTTATTCACTGACATTGCTCCTGATGCTGGTGGTAAAGACTTCCTTGAGTGTATCAATCCAGATAGTTTGGAAGTGTTGAGTGGCTGTAAGGCAGAAATGAGTTTAGCCAATTCAGGTATTGAAGACCGTTTCCAGTTTGAGCGAGAAGGTTATTTCGTGCAGGATTCTAAGTTTTCAAACCCCGATGCGCTTGTTTTCAATCGAGTGATTAGCCTTCGGGATACATGGGGTAAATAAGCCCGTACCTTAGCTGCACTGTATATGATCAGTCATCAGTATTTTTTATCTAAAGGTACTGATGACTGATCTACCTTCTTTCGAAATGTCTCCTTTTTACCAAACTCCCCATTTTCTTAATTATTTTTCTGACATCTAAACCTGTATTCATCGAGTAAGTAGCATAAAGATGTATGATCTCTACTATCTTTCTATAGAGAAATGCTAAGAACTTAGGTTTTAAGGTTTCTTACTATTGTGTATCTATTTTTATATTTTGTGCTAGGAGAAAAGCATGCAGGAAATGTCGGGGTTTTTGTTTGGGTTTGTTGAATTTGCGGCTGCCTTGTTTATCTTTTTGTTAGGTATTACCGCTATGTTTTTGATGATTGTGTATATCAAAGACGTAACGCAGACCAAACAGGCAGTACTCCGTAATTATCCCGTTATCGGGCATTTTCGTTATTTCTTCGAGACGTTGGGGGAGTTCTTTCGACAATATTTCTTTGCTATGGATCGTGAGGAATTGCCTTTCAATCGTGCGCAACGCACATGGGTGTACAAAGCAGGTAAGAATATTAACAACACGGTTGCTTTCGGTTCGACCAAAGATTTACGAAGAATTGGATCGGTGATGTTTGTGAACAGCCCGTTTCCAACTCTGGATGAGGATGCTGTGCATTGCACAGAAACGGTGATTGGTCCTTATTGTGAACACCCCTATAAAACCTCTGCCATCTTTTGTGTCTCGGCGATGAGTTACGGCGCTATTTCAAGACCCGCAGTACGTTCATTAGCGCACGGTGCACGCAAAGCCAATATCTGGCTGAATACGGGAGAAGGTGGGCTTTCACCTTATCATCTTGAGGGAGACTGTGACATTGTGTTCCAAATGGGTACAGCCAAGAATGGCGTGAGTGATCATGATGGAAATTTGGATGATGATTTATTGCGTAAAGTGGCCGCTCATGATCAGGTGAAAATGTTTGAAATTAAGCTCAGCCAGGGCGCAAAGCCTGGTAAAGGCGGGATACTTCCCGCAGAAAAGGTCACCAGGGAAATTGCCGAAATAAGACATATTCCTGTTGGTAAAGCAGCGATTAGTCCGAATCGACACACTGATGTGAATACCAATGGCGAGTTGCTCGATTTAATCGAACGTATACGACGTGTCACAGGTAAGCCTGTGGGCTTTAAAGCCGTGATCAGTGACGAGCAATGGCTAGATGATTTATTTACTGAAGTTATACAGCGCGGAATTGAATCAGCCCCTGACTTTATTGTGGTGGACAGTGCTGATGGCGGCACGGGTGCAGCACCTTTACCATTAATTGATGATATGGGTTTGCCTTTACGTGAGAGCTTGCCGATGTTAGAGAACAAACTGCTTGAGTATGGTTTGCGACAACGTGTAAAGATCATTGCCTCAGGTAAATTGGTGACGCCTGCAGATGTTGCTTGGGCAATTTGTCTGGGGGCTGATTTCTGTGTATCGGCTCGAGGTTTCATGTTTGCTTTGGGCTGTATACAGGCTTTGCAATGTAATAAAAACACTTGCCCGACAGGGATTACCACGCATAACAAGGATCTTCAGAGAGGACTTATTCCTGAAGATAAAATTGAAAAAGTCGCCAGCTATGCGAAGAATCTGGTTCATGAAGTTGGGATCATTGCTCACTCTTGTGGTGTTAAAGAACCAAGGCAGCTTGATCGTCGTCATGCCCGTGTTGTTATGGAAAATAGTTTATCCAAGCGTTTGGATGAGCTTCATCCTTTTCCCATCGCGGTAAAGACCGAGTCTATCAATATCAATAAAGATGAGGAATAGGATATGGATATCCCGCAGTTATTATCGATTTTCCTGATTCTTCTATTCATCGCGTTGTTACTGTACCCCTTAGCGAGAACCTTACACATCCCCTATGCGAGTCTTTTGGCGTTAGCAGGTTTGGTAAGTTCGACGGTGATGGTCAATAGCGGGATTGATACGGGATTACGGTGGGATAACTTTCATCAGTTAGTTTTTTATGTGTTATTGCCAATACTGATTTTTGAGGCTTCTCTTAGACTGAAAGCCGATTATTTTTTTGAAAATATCGTTTACATTTTGTTGCTAGCCATTCCGCTGATGCTGTTGAGTACTGGTGTGATCGCCTTTTTGTTATATCAAGGCATTGGCTATCCAGAAGCTTTCCCGTGGACAGTTGCACTCATCACCGCTGCGATTCTCTCAGCGACTGATCCATCTGCCGTATTACCCGTTTTACGTCGTTTAAAAGTGCCTGAGCGAATTATTGCAGTCTTGGAAGGTGAAGGCCTATTTAGTGGTGCAATGGCCATTGTCCTGGTATCTATTTTGATGGTGTCATTGCAGACGGGTCACGGTGTGGGTTTTGTCGGTTCAGTCATTGCCTTTGCCAAAGCATTTACAGGTGGTGTATTTGTCGGGATGCTTTTAGGTTTGTTAGCGTGGTTGTTAATCCGTTTTATCAAAGAGCCTGTGTTACGCGGCGTGATTACCTTGGTCAGTGCTTATGGTAGTTTTTTGCTGGCGGAAAACGTCTTGCATGTCTCAGGCATTATCGCTGTTGTCTTTGTGGGACTCATGCTCAATGCGTATTCGCAAAAAGCTGAAGAAGAAACAACAATCTTCTTACATGCTATTTGGGAATATAAAGCGGGGGTAGCAAGTGCCTTGTTGTTCTTATTGCTAGGCATTTCTATTCAGCTATCTTTGCTCGCAGATCAATGGTTGGCCATTGTGATCGGCATCGTGGCTACCTTAATTGCGCGTCTGGTTATTGTGTTTGGTGGCTTGTCACTTGGGAGTTTTCTGCCGGGTACTGAGCCGTTTACCTTCAAGCAGAATTCATTAGTGTTATGGGGTGGTTTACGCGGAGCAGTAACAATTGCATTGGTATTATCGCTTCCGTTAACAACACCTTCTTATCAAACTATTCAGGCAATTGTCTCAGGTGTTGTGCTGTTCACGTTGTTTGTGCAAGCACCGACTCTATCAATTATTAATCGCTGGCTTATCAAGGAGAATCAGGTATGAACGCTGCAGAATTATTTATCCAGTGTTTGGAGAATGAAGGTATCGAATATATTTTTGGCATTCCGGGTGAAGAAAACCTCGATGTCATGGATGCCTTACGAGATAGTAAAATCCAATTTCTGACTGTGCGTCATGAACAAGGTGCTGCCTTTATGGCGGATGTTTATGGACGTTTAACAGGCAGAGCCGGAGTATGTATGGCAACACTTGGCCCTGGAGCGACCAATCTCATTACCGGCTTTGCCGATGCAAATATGGATCGTGCGCCGATTGTGGCGATTGCTGGACAGGGCGCGACTACGCGCATGCATAAGGAGAGTCATCAGATTCTAGATTTGGTGAACCTATTTGAACCGATTTCTAAATACAGTGTTGAGATTAGCGAGCCAGAAATTGTGCCCGAGATTGTGCGTAAAGCATTCAAAGACGCACAGGCAGAAAAGCCAGGTGGTTCATTTATTAGCTTTCCTGAGAATATTGCGCATACAGAGTTACAGAGCGAACAATACCCACTGACGGTACAAAGCCCTATGGCCTCTGTCGCGCCGATGGAAAAGTTGCAACAGGCAGCACAGATCATTGATGAGGCAGACTATCCGATTATGATGATTGGTAATGGAGCAATCCGAGGTAATGCCTCAGAAGTGATTGTTGCCATGGCGGAAAAGCTCAATATCCCTGTTGCTCAAACCTTTATGGCAAAGGGCGTGATTCCATTTTCTCACCCTTTATCCTTAGGAACAGTGGGTCTGCAAGCACACGATTACGTGGGCTGCGGTTTTGATCGTGCAGATGTGGTGATCTGTATTGGTTTTGATATGGTTGAGTACCATCCAAAGTCATGGCACCCAAAGCGTGAGAAGAAGATTATTCATATCGATAAAAGTTATGCGGAAGTGGATGCGCACTACATTCTTGAAGTAGGTGTGATTGGTGATATCAAAACATCGGTAGAGCAAATAACCGATTTGGCATCCGTACAGCATGATCAAAAGACGGATAATCTACGCGCTATGATTATCAACGAGCTGGATGATTTTGCCAAGAACGATGCATTTCCTATCAAGCCACAACGCATTCTGCACGACACACGTTTGGCAATGAATGATGAGGATATTTTGGTTTCCGATGTGGGCGCTCACAAAATGTGGATAGCGCGCCTGTTTCGTTGTGAACAACCCAATACCTGCATTATTTCGAATGGTTTCGCCTCAATGGGTATCGGTGTGCCGGGTGCAATTGCCGCCAAACTGGTGCATCCTGAACGCAATGTCATGACGATAACGGGTGATGCGGGATTCATGATGAATTCGCAAGAAATCGAAACCGCACTACGCTATAACATACCTATCGTGATTATGATTTGGAATGACCAGCAATATGGCTTAATCAAATGGCATCAGGATCGACGTTTTGGACGGCATGGACATATTGGGTTTAATAATCCCGATTTTGTGATGTATGCAGAGTCTTTTGGCGCAAAAGGGTATCGTGTGGAAAGTGCTGATCAATTGTTACCAACCATACAGCAGGCATTTGCCGATAATACGGTGGTGATTATTGATGTGCCTGTCGACTATTCTGAAAATATGAAATTAACCGAAAAACTTGGCAATCTGGTTTGCCCGATTTAAGGAGAAACAATATGTTGCATTACGCTTTGCAAGTACCCTCTGCAAACCATACAGGAGAAGTTTTAGATGTACATTCGCCTTATGACGGAAAATTAGTCGGTAAAGTGGATGTGCTAGATGCACAAGGTGCAGAGCAAGCTATGCAGAATACTGAGCAGCTATTTGCAGATCGAGATGGATGGTTAAGCGCAGAAAAGCGGATTGCCGTTCTTGAACGTGCCGCTTCTATTATGCAAGAACGTTTTGATGAGTTAGTGGATATTGCCGTAAGTGAAGGTGGCAAACCACTGAATGATTCTCGCGTGGAAGTCGTGCGTGCTATTGATGGTATGAAAAGTTGTGTGGAATGTATTCGTACCGATCATGGCACAGAAATTCCGATGAACCTCAATGCTGCATCCAGCAATCGCATTGCCTATACGCAAAAAGAGCCACGTGGTGTGGTATTGGCATTCAGTGCCTTTAATCACCCTTTGAACTTGATTGTGCACCAAGTAGGCCCAGCGATAGCTTCTGGGTGTCCCGTGATTATCAAACCCGCTTCAGATACCCCCTTATCTGCATTTGTGATGTGCGAAATTCTACTAGAAGCTGGTTTACCTGAAGGTTGGTGTCAGGCGATCGTATTGACGGATCTCGATATCGCAGGAGATATGGTTGCGGACAAACGTATCGCTTTCTTCAGTTTTATTGGTAGTGGACGAGTAGGGTGGATGTTACGTTCCAAACTTGCACCCGGCACACATTGTGCGCTAGAGCATGGTGGTGTAGCCCCGGCAATTGTGGCTGAAGATGCCGATCTTGCAGACAGCTTACCCTTGTTGGCAAAAGGCGGCTTCTATCATGCAGGACAAGTCTGCGTATCGGTACAGCGGATTTTTGCACATGCCGATATTATTGATCAGATCGCGAATGGCTTAGTGGAATATGCAGGACAAGCTATAGTCGGTGATCCTGCCGATGAAAACACTGAAATTGGCCCATTGATTCGCAAGCAAGAAATTGACCGAATTCACTCATGGGTTGAAGAAGCGGTTGCCGAAGGGGCAACTTTACTATGCGGGGGTAAAGCCCTGGGTGAATCAACCTATGCGCCGACCGTTTTGCTCAACCCCGGCACTGATAGCAAAGTTAGCCAACAGGAAATATTCGGGCCTGTCATTTGTGTTTATAGCTATGATGATATGAACCAAGCCATCGAGCAGGCGAATGCCTTACCTTTTGCTTTTCAGGCCTCCATTTTTACCGCGAATATCAATACCGCGATGTATGCCAGTAAGCGACTTGCAGCGGCGACTGTGATGGTGAATGATCACACGGCCTTTCGCGTTGATTGGATGCCATTCGCTGGATTGCGTGAGTCGGGGTACGGCATAGGTGGTATTCCATATACCTTCGAAGATATGCAGATTGAAAAATTAACCGTGATTCGGACATTTTAAGCTATTGAAAACAATCATTCTCACGGGGTTAGCACTCATTGCCTTTGCCGCTAACTCGGTATTGTGCCGTTTGGCATTGGACAATGAAGCGATTGATGCAGCAAGTTTTACGGTTATACGATTGTTATCAGGCACTATTGTTCTGCTGCTAATCATAAGCATTACGACTCAAAACACGACCGGGACATCGAGGAAAGGCAGCTGGACTGCTAGTTTCATGCTATTTCTGTACGCGGCTACATTTTCCTATGCTTATATTTCCCTAGATACAGGTACGGGCGCACTTATTTTATTCGGCTCAGTCCAGATCACCATGATATTGCTATCGCTTATTTCTGGCACAAGATTGCATCTGCTGGAATGGGCCGGTGTCGTCATTGCTTTTGTCGGTTTTATTTATCTAATTCTACCCGGGGTTAGCACGCCATCCTTTGTTGGGTTCATACTCATGACCGTAGCTGGGATTGCATGGGGTATTTATACCTTACAAGGACGTAGTTCGAAGAATCCGTTGATGGACACAGCGTATAACTTCTTAAGGACTACCCCGCTAGTGGTGTTATTAGCCCTTTTTACACTGAATAGCATGAATTATTCCTATGAAGGGATCGTATTAGCATTATTATCAGGTGGTATAACCTCTGGAATCGGTTATACCATTTGGTATGTCGCACTTGGTGGGCTTTCTTCTACCCAGGCGGCTGTTCTTCAACTGTCTGTCCCTGTCATTGCTGCATTAGGGGGAGTTATCTTTGTGTCTGAAGCAATCACATTCCGCCTTACCATTTCAACGGCGCTGCTTCTGGGGGGGATATTAATAGTTGTTTTAGGGAAATATTATTCCACTCAGCATAAGTCAGGCATGAAAACATAAAATGTGGTGCAAAGTCAGTGTTCGATTGCCCATTACGTCTACGGAAGCAATCTGTATATTTGGCTCGCGATCGCTTAGGCTGTATTGCTGCGCTAGGTTTTCGCGGATTTGTTGGTAGCCAGGTTCATCATGAATGGCACTGACGTCTAGCGTATCGCTCTGATCATTATCAGTGATCTGAAAAAACTTGAAATCGCGTATGACCTTGGTTTTAAATGTTCAAAAGCTGGTTGTTTCTGTGCTCGCCTGTCTATGCTAGGTTTGCTTATTTTTTATGTAGGTTATTTATAGTAAGTTATTGATGTCTTTTGCTAAACCGAAGTCCCGCTCAGAAACACCCTCTACTTCATGAGTTGTGAGTTCAATACGGACGGTTTTATAGACGTTGAACCACTCAGGATGATGATTGGATTTTTCTGAAAGTATTGCAACTTGTGTCATAAATCCAAATGCTTCTATGAAGTTTGAGAACACAAATTCACGATAAAGTTTCCCATTTTTGAGTGTCCAATTATCGAGTGCTACTAATCGTTTTTGGATGCCCGCTTCTGATAGTTTTTCGATAGCCATGCAATGAGTATAGAAAAGAAACCGCCAAAAAGTGCTGGTAATTTTTTATTAGTAATGCCTTACAAGACAAATGTAAGAGATAACTTTACTGATGGAATACCTCTACGAATAACGCGCAAGTTTCGCATTAGCCTTAATGCTTGAATCGATTTGCCTTATGACAATGATGATTGCGAGGCATGTGCGTTCACACGGGCTAGGATTGGGAAACTGGGTAAAAACGACCGAGTCTGCGTTACAGCAAGATCAAGAAGTGGCAACATCGATATTATCGAATAAAGCAATGTTAAGTATTATGTATGTTAATGCTAGATGTTTCCTCATTAAAAACATTAACGTACGCTGAATATTTTTCTTTGGTGTAATCTAATTGCATGAATCATATAAAAATATTAGTTTACTTTTTTCTAGGCTGTCGTATGGTTTCCACTCCACATTAATCAAGGAAGAGAGTATGAAATTTGCAAAGACAGTATTAACTACCAGCCTATTAGCTTTCAGTATGACTGCTTTCGCGGCCGATGAAATGGCTACGCCTGAAGAAGCACAGGCAATGAGTGAAGCAGCAGCCGTTCTTGTTAATGAGAAAGGTGATGCAGCGGCATTTGAAGAGTTCTCAAAAGAGGGTGGTGACTTTCTAAAGAAAGACCTTTATGTATTCTGTATGGATCTTGAAGGTAAAATGCTATCTCACGCTAAAAAGCCTGCTTTAGTAGGTAAAAACTTGCTGGATTACGATAAGTATGGAGACAAGCTTTTCGTTGATATGATCGAAGTAGCGAAGAATGAAGAAGGAAAAGGTTGGGTCGATTACAAATGGCCACGTCCAGGCAGTGAAGAAATTACTGAAAAAACTAGCTACGTAATGAAAAATGAAAAAGACTTTTTCTGTGGTGTTGGTGCATATAAGCCTGAAGAAAAAGCAGCTGAAAGTAAATAATAAGGCTAACGTCGATATTCTCGATAGTTAATTAGAAAAGCTCTGGGATGAACGTCTCAGGGCTTTTTTATTGGTCAGTTATAA